>JANJTI010000050.1 GCA_024711185.1 Brevundimonas sp.
CAGGGTCATCCCCGGGGCGCGGTTGCGCAGCACCCCGACGATGATCTCGATAGCCCCGGCGATGGCCGAGATCTCGATGAAGCCGATGCCCAGCAGCCAGAAATCTGCGTTGATCCCCGGCGAGAAGGTCGTCGAGGTCAGCGGCGGGTACATGAACCAGCCGCCGTTCGGGGCCAGCCCGAAGAAGAGCGAGCTGAAGAAGGCCAGGCCGCCGATCAGATAGGCCCAGAAGGCGTAGGCCGACAGCCGCGGGAACGGCAGGTCCCGGGCTCCCGCCATCTGCGGCAACAGCAGCACGCCCAGCGCCTCGACCGCCGGGACGGCGAACAGGAACATCATCACCGTGCCGTGCACGGTGAACATCTGGTTGTAGGTCTCCTGCGGCAGGAAGCCGTTCATCGGCAGCGCCAGCTGGGTGCGCATCAGCAGCGCCAGCACCCCCGCCAGCACGAAGAACAGCATGGCCGCGCCGACGTAGTAGACGCCGACGAAATTATTGTTGATCGCCGTGATCCACTGCCAGCCTTTCGGCCCGCACCAGACCTGCTCCAGCGCCTCCAGCTCTCCGTCCGGGCGCGGCCCCTTGGTGGGAAAGCGCTCGTAGAGCTCCGGGTCGAAGCCCGTCTCGCTCTTCATTCGAGACTCTCGAGCCAGGCCGAGACGTCGCGAAGCTCCTGACCGGTCAGCACCGGATAGGCCGGCATGCGGTTGCCCGGCTTGATCGACTGGCTGTCCGAGATCCACCCGGCCAGAGTCCCCTGGTTGTTGGGCAGGATGCCCGCCCCAAGGGTGCGGCGCGAACCGACGTGGCTCAGGTCCGGTCCGGCCAGTCCGTTGAACGCCGTCCCCGCCACGGTATGGCAGGCCCCGCAGCCGGCGCGACCGAAGACCGCGGCTCCCGGATGGGCGAGCGTCGCGGCCGAAGCCGGCGCCGCCTGCCGTGCGCGCCACGCCTCGAAGGCCGCCGGCTCGTGCGCCACCACGACGAAGCCCATCAGCGCGTGCGGCCCGCCGCAGTATTCGGCGCACTGACCGCCGTAGACGCCCGGCGCATCGGCCTGGATGCGCATCAGGTTGCGGCGCCCGGGGATCATGTCGACCTTGCCGGACAGGCGCGGGACCCAGAAGCTGTGGATCACGTCCGCAGAGTCGAGCTCGAGCACCACCGGCCGCCCCACCGGAATGTGCAGCTCGTTGGCGTCCTGAAGCGCCTCACGGCCCTGCCCGTCCAGATAGGCGACCCGCCACCACCACATCTCGCCGGTGACCCGCACCCGCATCTCGCCCGGCCCCGGCGCCTCGGTGAGGCGGCTCGTCAGCCCGAGGCCGTAGATCAGCAGGGCGCTGAGCACGACCACCGGGAAGGCCAGACCGCCGATCCAGATCAGCCGCTCCCCGCCCAGCCGCGCCCGCCACCGCCGCGGCCCGAACAGGGCGACGCCCAGCGCCACGAGAACGACGACCAGCACGGCCGCGGCCATGGCGAACAGCACCCAGGCCAGCACGTTCAGCGGCCCGGCGAACGGCCCTGCCGGGTCCAGCGCCGGCGGCGGCCAGTCGGACGTTCCGGGCGTCCGGCCGCTCATTGCAGCGTATACAGCCAGGCGGCGACGTCGCGCGCCTCGGCTTCCGTGATCGGGGTCGCCGGCATGCCGGTCTCCGGCGCCATCGACGGCGCGTCCCTGACCCAGCGGGTCAGATGGTCCGGCTGGTTGGGGAAGCGCCCGGCGATCAGGGGGCTGCCGCCGAAGCCTTCCAGCGACGGCCCTGCCGCACCGCGGGGCCAGGCGATGCCGGGCGTCTCATGGCAGGCGGCGCAGCCGACGCGGCGGGCGACCTCCAGTCCGCGCGCCGGATCGGCGCCGGCGATCTCTCGCGGGCCGCCGCTCTTGTCCGAGCAGGCGGCGGTCAGGAGCGCCAGCAGCAACGCCCGCCCCCTCCCGCCTGCGTCCGTCTGATCGTCGGCAATCGTCCCGCCCCTCCTGCTTGGAGACTAACCCCCGCCCACGGTCACGGTTCCGGGAACCGTCAAGGTAAGGGGGTGTTCGTTCCCGGTGCGCGCCCTTCCGTCCCTTGGCCTGATCCTGCTCGCCGCGGCCTGCTCCGGGGCCGACGACCGCTCGACCGCCGCCTTCACCGCCGACGGGCAGGTCATCGCCATGAGCGGGGGAAAGGGCGGCGCTTCCAACGCCTGCTTCAGCTGTCACGGCCTCGACGGCATGGGCGATGGCGTCAGCGTGCCCCGTCTCGCCGGCCTCGACGCCGGCTATCTGCAGAAGCAACTCGAGGACTACGCCAACCGGCTGCGCGACGACCCCGCCATGTACGAGGCGGCCCGCTGGCTCGACCACGACGACCGCCGCGCCGTCGCTGCCTGGTACGCCGCCCTGCCTGCGTCCTCAGGCCCCGGCCCGTCCACGCCGCCCCCCGCCGTCTGGCTGCGGGGCCGCCCCGACGCCGGCGTCGCCGCGTGCGCAGCCTGTCACGGCGCGCAAGGACAGGGCGTCGGTCCCGGCAATCCGGCCGTCGCCGGGCAGCCCGCCGCCTACACCCTCGACCAGTTGCGACGCTGGAAGACGGGAAAGCGCCGCAACGACCCGCGCAGCGTCATGTCGGACGCCGTCGCCGGCCTGACCGAAACGGAAATGCACGCCATAGCCGCCTGGCTCGAGACCGCACCCACTGCTCCCCCGCCAGCCATCGACGCTGCCAGCGCGTCCGCTTCCGCGGCAGCTGCGGCACAGCCGGAAGCATCCCGTGGAGTACGTCGTCCCGGTCGATGAGGTGGTGCTTCAGCGCCGCCCCGACATGGATGGGGATCATCAGCAACAGGGTCACGACCAGCCCCCAGTGGGTCCATTCGGCCACCGCTTCCACCCGCCAGCGAATCGCCAGCTCCAGATCCTGCATCGGCATCAGAGGCCAGGGCACGAAGCCCAGCAGGGTCAGGTCCTCCTCCCGCGCCGTCGCCGAGATCATCGCCCAGCCGCTCAGCGGCAGGCCGAACAGGCAGATGTAGAATAGGTAGTGGGTCACGTGCGCCGCCACGCTCTCCCAACCCGGCTTGTCGGCGTCGTTGATCGGCCCCGGGGCCAGGGTCCGCCACGCGCCGCGGCCCAGGGCGAGCACCAGCATCAGCACCCCGATGGCGTAGTGCAGGTCGTGGGCCGCCACCTTGTCGCCGCCCACCGGCAGCCGCCCCATCCACCAGCCCCAGAACAGCTGGAAGATCACCAGCGCGGCCATGGTCCAGTGAAAGACGATGGCCACCGGCGAATAGCGGCCCTCGTCATGGTGGCCCGCCGCCCATTCGAGCACGTAGCCCGTGATCCTGACGATCATGCCGCGCCGGCCCCGGCCTTCGCGTCCGGCCCGATCCAGCGGCCGAGGGTCAGCAGCGCCGCCGCCAGATAGACCGCCGCCGCCGGCGCCCACATGATCAGGCCCGCCGCCTGCTGGTCCTCGAGCGCCGTCAGGCCCCAGGCTTCGGTGGTGAACAGGTGCGGTGCATAGACCGGCTGGCCGGCGAAGGTCAGCAGGGCGCCCAGCAGGCCCATGGCCACCATGGCGATCAGCAGGTGCGCCACCGCCGCCGGGGCGGAGGCCCGCCGCACCCCGACCCAGAACCACAGGGCCGTCCCCAGCAGGCTGGCTTGCATCAGCCAGTAGACCACGTCATGCGACAGCGCCCCGGCGTAGGCCGCCGGCGCATGCCAGAGCCAGAACACCCCCGCCTGCGCCGCCGTGGCCAGCGCCAGCGGCCCCGCCCTCCGCGCCGGCAGCGCCCACGCCAGCAACGGCGCCGCGACCGCCACGAGCAACACGTGGTGCACCGTCCGCGCCGCGAACAGCGCCGAGCTCAGCGCGCACAGGGGCGAGACGAAGCCGGCCGCCAGCACACCCACCGCCGCCAGCCCCAGCGCCCGCTCCCGTCCGCGCCTCCGCCAGGCGAATGCGACCGCCATGGCCGCGAGCGCCGCGATCAGCACAGGATCGAGGTTCCAGCGCCACTCCCCCGCCGCCGGCGCCGGACCACAGTAGGGCAGCCAGACCGTCGCCGCGCTCACGGCTCCAGCCGTCCGACGTCCGCACGAATTCGTCTGCTCGTCATGACCCTCTCTCTCGCGCCTTGACCATAAGGGGCTTGCAGCGGTCGAGGTTCCTGGCCGGGCCGTTGAAGGGCTTTACCGGACCCGGGCCCGGCCGCTACAGGCGGAGCCGGTAGCGTTCAGGGGCATGCGCATGTTTGCAGCGATCCGGCGGCTGTTCCGCCAGATGAGATGTCGGCGACACCGGTGGCGGCCCGACCGCCGCAAGGCGGGTCGGGAGTTCTGCGACCTCTGCGGCGCCCGACGCCGGGCGGCCTGAACTTTTTCGGCGCGGGCCCGAACCTCCGGCCGCCCCGCGGGTTGCCCTGCTGCCCCGCCCGTCGGGGCCACCACAATCAAGGGAGCCCGAGATGCGCGCCGAACAGATGATCGCCACCCACCCGCACGTCCGCGGCGAGGTCAACACCGCCCTCGCCCGCTGCGTCGAGGCCTGCTTCGACTGCGCCCAGGTCTGCGCCTCCTGCGCCGACGCCTGTCTCGGCGAGGAGATGGTCGCCGAGCTGGTGCAGTGCATCCGCCTGAACATGGACTGCGCCGACGTCTGCCTGACCAGCGGCCTGATCGCCACCCGTCGCTCGGGCGGCGACGTGCCGGTGATCGAGGCCCAGCTGCGCGCCTGCGAACTGGCCTGCGCCCGCTGCGCCGCCGAATGCGAACAGCACGCCGACAAGCACGAGCACTGCCGCATCTGCGCCGAGACCTGCCGCGAGTGCGAGCGCGCCTGCCGGGACGCCCTCGCCAGCCTGCCGCGCAGCAGCACCGCGGCGCACTAGAGCAAGATCGGCCGGGTCAGCCGATCACGGCCGTGGTCTCGATCTCCAGTCGGGCCTCGGCCTCGATCAGCCCCTTCACCTCGACCACCGCCATGGCCGGATAATGCGGGCCGATGAGCTCGCGCCAGACGGCCCCGACCTCGCGCAGGTTCGCCAGGTACTCGTCGCGGTCGACCACGAACCAGGTCATTCGCACGATGTGCTGCGGCCCGGCCCCGCCCTCAGCCAGCACCGCCAGGGTGTTCTCGAGCGTCTGACGAAACTGGGCCGCGAAGCCCTGCGGAAACAGGCCCTCGGGAGTCCAGCCGATCTGGCCGGCGACGAACACCATCCGCCCTTCGGCGGCGATCCCGTTGGAATAGCCCTTCGGCCTCGGCCAGCCGTCCGGCAGCAGGACGCGGTTCATGCGACGCTCTCCACGAAGGGCGTCATCCGCGCCCGCAGGTCCCCGGGCCAGGGCTCCGGCTTCAGCGCCCGGCCGACATGGACGATCGTCTGGGTCGCCTCGAAGCGCCGCTCGCCGAGACAGTCGATCCGGTGGCGCAGCCCGCACGAGGCGCCGCCCAGGCGGATCACCGCCAGCGAGAAGTCCAGCTCGTCCTCCAGCCGCGAGGGCGCCGTGAAGGTCGCCTCGACCGCCGCCGTCGGCACGCTGGCCCCGCGTTCGAGGTGCAGTTCGCGGAAAGACACGCCCAGCGGCCCGGCGAACCAGTCCTCGACCACCCCGTTCAGCATCTCGAAATAGCGGGGGAAGAAGACGATCCCGGCCGCGTCGCAATCGGCGAAGCGTACCCGCCGACGCACGGTGAAAACCTCTCCACTCATGCGCCGCCCTTCAGCCGGAAGCGCTGCAGCTTGCCCGTCTGCGTCTTCGGCAAACTCTCCACGAACTCCAGCGCCCGCGGATATTTGTAGGGCGCGATGACCGCCTTGACGTGCGCCTGCAGTTCGCAGCGGAGCGCGTCGGACGCCTCCTGCCCCGGATGCAGGACCACGAAGGCCTTGACGATCTGGCCGCGCGCCTCGTCCGGGACGCCGATCACCGCCGCCTCCGCCACCGCGGGATGGCCGAGCAGGGCGTTCTCCACCTCCGGCGCGCCGATGTTGTAGCCCGACGAGATGATCATGTCGTCCGACCGGGCCACGAACCAGAACCGCCCCGCCTCGTCGAGGCGGTAGACGTCGCCTGTCAGGTTCCAGCCGCCCTGCACATAGGCCGCCTGCCGCTCGTCATCGAGATAGCGGCACCCGGTCGGCCCCCGCACCGCCAGCCGACCGGTCGATCCCGCCGGCAGCGCGTCGCCCGCCTCGTCCACGATCCTCGCTTCGTACCCGGGCACGGCCCGCCCGGTGCAGCCGGGGCGGATGTCGTCGCCGCGAGCCGAGATGAAGATGTGGATCATCTCCGTGGAGCCGATGCCGTCGATGATCCGGATCCCGGTCGCCTCATGCCAGGCTTCCGATGTCGCCGCCGGCAGGGTCTCGCCCGCCGAGACGCAGGTGCGCAGCGACGACAGGTCGTGCTGGTTCGCCAGCTTCATCAGCGCCCGGTAGCCGGTCGGAGCGGTGAAGATCGCCGTCGCCCGCTGCCGCTCGATGGTGTCCGCCAGCGCCTCGAAGCCTGGCCGGTCCGGAAAGGCCGTCGCCGCCCCGGCCGCGGCCGGAAACACCACCAACCCGCCAAGGCCGAAGGTGAAGGCGATCGGCGGCGTTCCGACCACGACGTCTCCCGGTCGCAGGTCCAGCAGATGGCGGCCGAAGGTGTCCGCCATGGCCAGCACGTCGCGGTGGAAGTGGACGCAGCCCTTGGGCTTGCCGGTCGTGCCCGAGGTAAAGGCGATCAGCGCCGGGTCGTCGGGGGCGGTGTCGACAGGGTCGAAGCGGACGCCAGGGGGCTGGCCCTGGGCGGCGCGCTGCAGTTCGGACGCCGTCATCACCCGCGTCAGCGACGGCGCCTGGGCGCGGGCGTCGGCGACCGCCTCGGCGAGGACGTCGTAGACGAGGGCGTGGCTGATCCGGGCCTTCTCGATGACGGTGGCCAGTTCCGCGGCGCGGAGCATGGGCATGGTGGCGCAGACGACGCCGCCGGCCTTGAGGATGGCGAACCAGGCCAGCACGGTCCACGAACTGTTCGGACCATGCAGCAGGACGCGGTTTCCGGGAACGAGGCCCATATCCTCGACCAGCACCCGCGCCATCCGGCCCGAGATCGCATCCGCCCGGGCCCACGAGAATTCGTGGTCGAAGTCGATCAGGGCCCGCCCCTCCGCCCCCGCCGCCTCGATGGCGCGTCGAAGAAGTTCCGCCGCCGCGTTCAGCCGCGCCGGATACGCCAGTTCCGGCAGGTCGAAGACGAAGTCCGGCTGCTGCTCCGGCGGCGGCAGCCGCTCCAGCACGAACCGGTCGAGGTGCGCGCTCTCCCCCATCAGCCGCCTCCCTGGACCGCGCCCAGCGCCTGCCGGGCGATGACGATCTTCTGCACCTCCGACGCCCCCTCGTAGATGCGCAGGGCCCGGATCTCCCGGTACAGCCGCTCGACCGGGTTGCCAGAAACGACCCCCAGGCCCCCGAACAGCTGCACCGCCTGGTCGATCACCGCCTGCGCCTCGTCGGTGGCGTACAGCTTGGCCATCGCCGCCTCGCGGGTGACGCGCGGCGCGCCCCGGTCCTTCAGCCAAGCGGCGCGGTAGATCAGCAGGGCCGAGGCGTCGATCTTCAGGGCCATCTCGGCCAGCGACGCCTGCACCAGCTGCAGGTCGCTCATCGGCGCCCCGAACAGCTTGCGGTTCACGGCCCGGCTGGCCGCCTCGTCGAAGGCCCGACGCGCGAAGCCCAGCGCCGCCGCCGCCACCGTCGAGCGGAACACGTCCAGCGTCGCCATGGCGATGCGGAACCCCTGCCCCGGCTCGCCCAGCAGCCGGTCGCCGTCGATGCGGCAGTTCGTGAACCTCAGCGTCGCCAGCGGGTGCGGCGCCATCAGCGGGATGCGCTCGACCACCTCGAAGCCTGGCGTTCCGGCGTTGACGACGAAGGCGCTGATCCCCTTCGCCCCCGCCTCGCCCGTGCGGGCGAACACCGTGTAGCGGTCGGCCAGCCCGCCGTTGGAGATGAAGGTCTTGGTCCCGTCCAGCACCCAGCCGTCGCCGTCGGGCCGCGCCGTCGTCGCCAGCGCCGCCCCGTCCGCGCCGGCCTCCGGCACCGACAGGGCGAAGGCGGCGATCGCCGCGCCGGCCGCCACCGGCGGCAGCCAGCGGGCCTTCTGCGCCTCCGTCCCGAACAGGCTGATCGGCCCGGAGCCCAGGCCCTGCATGGCGAAGACGAAGTCCGCCAGCCCCGAGCGCCGCGCCAGCGTCTCGCGCGTCAGGCACAGGGTGCGCACGTCCAGCCGCCCTTCAGCGTCCGGCACGGCGTTCCTCAGCCAGCCGCCGTCGGCCAGCGCCTTGAGGATGGCGCGGCAGTCGCCATCGAGACCATGGTCGCCGTGCAGCCCCACCGCCGGCTCGCGCTCGGTCCACGCCTCCAGCTCCGCCGCGAACGTCCGGTGTCGATCCTCGAAAAAGGGCCAGTCCAGGAAGCTGCGGTCGGCCATGGCTCAGTTCCCCTCGAACACCGGCTCGCGTTTGGCCGCGAAGGCATCGCAGGCGCGGCGGAAGTCCTGCGTCTGCATGCAGATCGCCTGCGCCTGGGCCTCGCTCTCGATGGCGGCGTCCAGGCTCATGTCCCATTCGACGTTGAGCTGGTTCTTGGTCATGCCGTGGGCGAAGGTCGGCCCCTTCGCCAGCGACCGGGCCAGCCCGCGCGCCGTCTCCAGCAGGGCGTCCGGCTCCACCAGCCGGTTGTGGAAGCCCCAGCGCTCCCCCTCCTCCGCGCTCATGTTGCGCCCGGTGAACAGTAGCTCCGAAGCCCGCCCCTGGCCGATGATCCGGGGCAGGATGGCGCACGCGCCCATGTCGCACCCGGCCAGCCCCACGCGGGTGAACAGGAAGGCCGTCTTCGTCCGCGGCGTGGCGATCCTCAGGTCCGAGGCCATGGCCATGATCGCCCCGGCCCCGACGCAGACCCCGTCCAGCGCCGCGATCACCGGCTGCGGGCAGCCGCGCATCGCCTTGACCAGATCGCCGGTCATGCGGGTGAATTTCAGCAGCTCCGGCGCGGCCATCTCCGTCAGCGGGCCGATGATCTCGTGCACGTCCCCGCCCGAGGAGAAGTTGCCGCCCGCCCCGGTCACCACCACCGCCTTGCAGTCGTCGGCGTGAACCAGCCCGCGGAACAGGTCGCGCATCTCGGCATAGGACTGGAAGGTGAGCGGATTCTTCCGCTCCGGCCGGTTCAGCGTCAGCGTCGCCACCCCGTCGTCGTCGACCGACCACAGGAAATGCTCCGCCCGATACTCACGCGCTTTCATGAACCGCCTCCTCGCGCAGGGCCGACCGGATCGAGGCTCGCGCCCGCTCCAGCCCGCCGCCCAGTTCCTCGACCTCGCCATCGTCCAGCCCGGCGAACAGCTCGCCGATCCAGCCCTCGTGCGCCGCCGCCATGGCCGCGAACCGGCTGCGGCCTTCGCCCGTCAACCGGAGCCGCTGCACCCGCCGGTCCGGCCCGGCCAGCCGCTCGATCAGCCCCTCGCCCTCCAGCCGCCGCGCCAGCCCGGTCACGTTGCCGTTGGTGACCCGCAGCCGCTCCGCCGCCTCGCCCATGCTCAGCCCCGCCTCGCCGGCCCGGTCCAGCGCCGCCAGCAGGTCGAAACGCGGCAGGGTCGAGCCGAACTCCTCGCGCAGCCGCCGCCCGGCTTCGCGCTCGACCGTCGTCGAGCAGGCCAGCAGCCGCAGCCACAGGCGCAGCGCCGCCTTGCCGTCCGGACCGCTCACGGCTCGCCCCCCGCCACGGGAATCGCCGCCCCGTTCACGCCCGAGGCTCCGTCGCCGCACAGCCAGACGATGGTCTCCGCCACCTCGTCGGGGGTGATCAGCCGTCCCTGCGGATTGCCCGCCGCGAGCGCCGCCCGCGCCTCTTCCTCCGTCCGTCCCGTCTTCGCCACGATCGCCCCGACCGAGCGCCCCACCAGATCCGTGTCGGTGAAGCCCGGGCAGACGGCGTTGATCGTCACCCCCTTCGCCGCCACCTCCAGCGCCGCGGCCCGGGTCAGCCCGACCAGCCCGTGCTTGGCCGCTGCATAGGCGGAAACATAGGCGTAGCCCTTCAGCCCCGCGGTCGAGGCGACGTTGACGATCCGCCCGTGCCGCCGCGCCAGCATGCCCTCCAGCACCAGCCGCATGGCCTGCGCCGGCGCCTCGAGGTTCAGCGCCAGCATGTCGCGCAGCGCCGCCGCGTCGGTCCTCAGGAAAGGCGCCGAGCTGGCCCCGCCGGCGTTGTTGACCAGGATGTCGATCGGCCCGAACTGGTCCCGACCCGCGTCCAGCGCCGCCTCCAGCGCGTCGAAGTCGGTCACGTCCCCCGGCGCGGCGAAGGCCGCCTCCCCGATGCGGTCCGCCGTCTCGGTCAGCCGCCCCACGTGCCGCCCGACCAGCGTCACCTGGGCGCCGTTCAGCGCCAGCAGCTCGGCCGTGGCCCGGCCGATGCCCGACCCTGCCCCGGTCACCACCGCGTGACGTCCCTGCAGGCTCATATCGCCCCCGCCTGCTGCTGCCGTTCGAGATTGCGCGCCAGCTGGGCGAAGCCCTGCCGGTACTGCACCGGCGGCGCCTGCCCGCGCCAGCCCAGCTCCGCCGCGGCCCGCAGCGTCCAGTTCGGATCGGCCAGGTGCGGCCGCGCCAGGGCGCACAGGTCGGCCCGTCCGGCGGCGAGGATGCCGTTCACATGGTCCGGCTCATAGATGTTGCCCACCGCCATCGTCGCCACCCCGGCCTCGTTGCGGATGCGGTCGCTGAACGGGGTCTGGAACATGCGGCCGTACACCGGCCGCGCCTCCGGCGTGGTCTGCCCCGCGGACACGTCGATCAGGTCGCAGCCGGCGTCGGCGAAGGCGCGGGCGATGGCCACGGCCTCCTCCGGCGTCAGCCCCTCCTCGACCCAGTCGGTCGCCGACAGCCGCACCGATATCGGCCGCTCGTCGGGCCACGACGCCCGCATCGCCCGGAACACCTCGAGCGGGAAGCGCAGCCGGTTTTCCAGCGAGCCGCCGTAGTCGTCGGTCCGCCGGTTCGACACCGGGGTCAGGAAGGACGACAGCAGATAGCCGTGGGCGGCGTGCAGTTCGACCATGTCGAATCCCGCCTCGACCGCCCAGCCGACGGCGCGCACAAAGTCGTCGCGCACCCGGTCCATGTCCCCCCGGGTCATTTCGCGCGGGACCTGGTCGCCCGCGTCCCAAGCGACCGGCGAGGGCGCGATCAGCTCCCAGCCGCCCTCGATCAATGGTTGATCGGCGCGCGGCCCCCACGGGCGCTCCACCGATCCCTTGCGGCCGGCGTGGGCCAGCTGCAGGCAGATCCGCGCCCCCTGCCCGTGCACGAAGTCGACGATCCGGGCCCAGGCGTCGCGGTGCTCCGGCCCGTACATCCCGGCGCAGCCGGGGGTGATCCGGCCGTCGGCGGAGACGTCGGTCATCTCCGTGAAAACCAGCCCCGCCCCGCCCAGCGCCCGGGCCCCGAGGTGCACGAGGTGGAAGTCCCCCACCGTGCCGTCCTCGGCCGAGTACATGCACATCGGCGAGACCACGACCCGGTTGGGAAGGGTCAACCCGCGCAGCCGCAGCGGCGCGAACATCGGCGGCGGCGGTCGATCGCCGACCTCCGCCCCCGCCCGCCCGGCGAACCACCGCTCCACCCGCGCCACGAAGGCCGGATCGCGCAGCCGCAGGTTCTCGTGGCTGACCCTCTGGCTCCGGGTCAGCAGGCTGTAGGCGAACTGCAGGGACTCCAGCCCGACATAGCGCTCGACCGTCTCGAACCACTCGGTCGAGTTCCGCGCCGCGCTCTGCAGCTTCAGCACCTCGACCCGTCGCTCGGCCTCATAGGCGGACAGGGCCGCATCCAGATCGCCGCCGGCGGTCACCGCCTCCGCCAGCCGGATGGCGTCCTCGAAGGCCAGCTTGGTGCCCGAACCGATCGAGAAGTGCGCCGTGTGCGCCGCGTCGCCCAGCAGCACCACCTTGCCGTCGCGCCAGCCGGCGCACGCCACCCGCGGGAAGTTCAGCCAGGCCGAGCCGCGCAGGTGCCGGGCGTTGCTCATCAGCGCATGGCCGTCCAGCCAGTCGGCGAACAGCGCCTCGGCCGCGCGGCAGGTCTGGTCCTGGTCCATGCGGTCGAAGCCCAGCCCGCGCCAGGTCGCCTCGGTGCATTCGACGATGAAGGTCGAGAGCCCCGGCTCGAAGCGGTAGGCGTGCGCCCAGACCCAGCCGTGCGGCGTCTCCACGAAGGCGAACGTGAAGGCCTCGAAGGCCTTTTCCGTCCCCAGCCAGACGTACCTGTTCGACCGCACGTCGACGTCGACGCCGAACACCTCCGGCGCCGCGTTGCGCACCCGGCTGTTCAGCCCGTCGGCCGCCACCACGAGGTCGGCGTCCAGCGCCCGGGCGTCCTCCACCTCGGTCTCGAAGCGCAGCTCGACGCCCAGCTCCGCCGCCCGCGCCTGCAGGATCTGCAGCAGCCGCATCCGGCCGATCCCGGCGAAGCCGTGC
This sequence comes from Brevundimonas sp., assembly GCA_024711185.1. Taxonomy (GTDB): domain Bacteria; phylum Pseudomonadota; class Alphaproteobacteria; order Caulobacterales; family Caulobacteraceae; genus Brevundimonas. The sequence continues at coordinate 12,522 of JANJTI010000050.1, forward strand.
CCGCCCGAGCGGATCGTCTCGCCGCCGATGTGCACGTCGATGTCGTCCCAGTGCACGAAGGCCGCCTCGATGCACGCCGCCGTCTCCGGGTCGTTGGCCTTCAGATTGGCCAGGGTCTGGTCCGAGAACACCACGCCCCAGCCGAAGGTGTCGTCCGGCCGGTTGCGCTCGTACACCGTCACCTTCAGCGTCGGGTCGCGCAGCTTCAGGGAAATGGCCAGGTACAGGCCGCCGGGTCCGGCGCCCACGACGGCGACGGTGCGGACCGCGTCGGCTGGCATATTTGAAGCTTAAAATGATCGTGGCCGGTCCGTCCAGCCGCCTCTGCGTCGCGCCGGCGTCAGACTCCCGCCGCCGCCCCGGGCCGCGCCTTGCAGGTCTCCAGCCATCGCGCGAGGTGGATCAGCTCTTCGGGCGGCCGGTAGCGGATCAGCCGCGCGAACTCGAGCCCGACCACCCCGACGACGTCGGCGATGGTGAAGCGGTCCCCGGCCACGAACGCGTTCTCGCCCAGCCGCCGGTCCAGCGACTTCATGAACTTCTCCGCCGAGACACGGTTGTACTCGGCCACCTGCGGCAGCTGGGTCGCCTCCAGCGCCGCCAGCGCGGGGTGCGTGTGCCGCACGTTCAGCATGATCGGATTCGCCAGGTAGAACTCGCAGCGCCGGGTCCACATCTCGATCACCGCCTGTTCGCGCACGTCGCGGCCGAACAGGTTGGGCTCGGGATACAGCGCCTCCAGATAGCGGCAGATCGCCACCGACTCCGAAATCACCGTGCCGTCGTCCAGCTCCAGCGCCGGCACATGCGGCACGCCCACCTTCGCCCGGTATTCCGGCGTCCGGTTCTCCCCGGCCAGCAGGTCGATCTCGACGATCTCCACGTCCTCGATCCCCTTCTCGGCCATGACCCAGCGGACCCGCCGCGGATTGGGCGCGCGGTGCGAGGTGTAGAGCTTCATCGGGACCTCCGTTGCTTATCGCAACGCTATCAGCCGTAGATCGTCGACGGCAAGAGGCCGACCACGGAGGCGGTCATGATGGTCGCCAGAAACCCGGCGAACAGCGCCTTCCACACCATGCCCAGTACCTCCTCGCGACGCTCGGGCATCAGCACGCTCAGGCCGGTGACGGTGATCCCCACCGAGCCGATGTTGGCGAAGCCGCACAGGGCATAGGTCATCAGCATCCGCGTCCGCTCGCTCATCTCGGCGACCGGGACCTTGCCCAGTTCGATGAAGGCGACGAACTCGGTCAGGGTCAGCTTGACCCCCAGCAGCCAGCCGGCCCGCCCGGCCTCCGACCACTCCACCCCGGTCAGCCAGGCCACCGGCATGAACAGCCAGCCCAGCAGCCGCTCCACCGTCACCGGCCCGTCGAACAGCCACAGGCCTCCCAGCATGACGTTGACCAGCGCCACCAGCGCCACGAACACGATCAGAACGGCCGAGATGTTCAGCACCACCATCAGACCGTCGGCCGTGCCCTTGACGATGGCGTGTTGTTGGCTGTCGTACTTCAGGGCCGAATCGTAGTCGGCGTGGGCCCCGCCCTCGCCCGGCGTCTCCGGCAC
>JANJTI010000152.1 GCA_024711185.1 Brevundimonas sp.
GTGGGGTCCGCCGGCGGTGCTGACGGCCCTGGTCGTCGCCATCGGCCTGGCCCCCGCGCTGACCGCCGGCGCGCTCGTCGACCGGGTGGCCGCGGCGGTGACCAACGGCGCGGCCCCGCACGTGCACCTCGCCCTCTGGCACGGCGTCACGCCGGCGCTGTTCATGAGCGTCATCGCCATCGCCGTCGGCGTAGCGGCCCTGGCGGGTCACGGGGGGCTGGCCCGGCTGTTCGAGGCCGCGCCGCTGCCGCAGGCCAAGGCCCTGTTCGAGGCGACGGTCGAACAGGCGACGGCCGCGGCGCGCCGGGGCGTGGACGCCCTGCACAACGGTTCGCTGCAGAGGGCCATGGCCGCCCTGATCGGCACGACCGTGGTCGTCGGCTTCGCCGGCTTTCTCGGGGCCGGGGGCGTGGCCGGCGACCGGCCCGCCGTTCCGGCCTCGCCAGCGGCGGTGATCGGCTGGGTCGCGCTGGTGACGGCCACCGCGCTCGTCGTGCTCAACCACCGGGCCCGCTACCTGTCGCTGATCTACATCGGCATCGTCGGCCTGATCATCTCCCTGGCCTTCGCCCACCTGTCGGCCCCGGATCTGGCCCTGACCCAGATCTCGGTCGAGGTGGTCACCATCCTGCTGATGCTGCTGGCCCTGAACCTGTTGCCGAAGACCACCCCGGCGGAGAGCCGGCCGCTGCGCCGGCTCCGGGATGGCGCCCTGGCGGCGGTCGCGGGACTGGGCGTCGGCGCCGCGGCCTGGGCGGTGATGACGCGGCCGCTGGACAGCATCTCCGGCTACTTCTGGGACAACGCCTATTCGGGCGGCGGCGGGACCAACGTGGTCAACGTCATCCTCGTCGACTTCCGCGGCTTCGACACCTTCGGCGAGATCATCGTGCTGGGCATCGCGGCGCTGGGAATCTTCGCCCTGCTGGAGACCGTCGCCACCGGCCCGAGCGGGCGGAGACTCGCGGCGTGGAAGCCGGACACGGTGCGCTCTCCCGAACACCACCCGATGATGCTGGTCGTCGCCACCCGACTGCTGCTGCCGCTGGCCGTGACGGTCGGGCTGTACATCTTCCTGCGCGGCCACAATCAGCCCGGCGGCGGCTTCATCGCCGGCCTCGTCGTCTCGATCGCCATCCTGATGCAGTACATGGCTTCGGGCTTCAACTTCGCCCACCAGCGGCTGCGCGCCGACCATCACAGCCTGATCGGCGCCGGCGTGCTGGTGGCGGCCGGCACGGGCCTGGGCGCGCTGGCGTTCGGGGCGCCCTTCCTGACCAGCGCGTTCGACTACTTCACCCTGCCCGTGGTCGGCGAGTTCGAACTGGCCACGGCCATGCTGTTCGACATCGGCGTCGCCCTGACGGTCATCGGCGCGGTGATGCTGGCGCTGGCCCAGTTGTCGCAGGTGGCCCAGCGGGCCGAGAAACAGCCGCCGCCCACGGAGACGCTGGAGGCGATGGACGTCGATCCCTCGCGCGAGCCTTCGCCGACGGAGGCTGGCCGATGACCATGGAGCTGCTCGTCGCCTCGGCCATCGCCGTGCTTACGGCCGCCGGAGTCTATCTCGTGCTCCGGGCGCGGACCTTCCCGGTCGTGCTTGGCCTGGCTTTCCTGTCCTACGCCATCAACCTGTTCCTGTTCGCGATGGGACGGCTGGTGGTCAACCGCCCGCCGATCTACGACAAGGCGGCGGAGAGCTACACCGATCCGCTGCCGCAGGCCCTGGTGCTGACCGCCATCGTCATCGCCTTCGGCATGACCGCCTTCGTGGTCGTGCTGGCGCTGCGGACCTTCCTCGAGACCGGCGCCGACCACGTCGACGGACGCGACGACATGGAGGCCGGATCGTGAGCGCCGCCACGCCCTATCTGATCGCGGCCGCCGTGGTGATGCCCGCGGTGCTGGGCGCCGCCATCCTGCTGGGCATGCGCCACCGGCTGCGAGCGTCGCGCCTGACGTCGCTGGCCTCGTGTCTGGCCCTGATCGGCATCGCCGCGGCCCTGGTCGCCCACGCCTCCGGCGGCGCGATCGAGAGCTATGCGCTGGGCGACTGGCAGGCGCCGTTCGGCATCGTGCTGGTTCTGGACCGGCTGTCGGCGATGATGCTTCTGCTGACGGCGGTGCTGGCGTTCGCGGTCATGACCTATGCGGTGACGACCGGCATCGACCGCAAGGGCTGGCATTTCCACCCGCTGTTCCAGTTCCAGCTGCTGGGCCTGAACGGCGCCTTCCTGACCGGCGACCTGTTCAACCTGTTCGTCTTTTTCGAGGTCCTGCTGATCGCCTCGTACGGACTTCTGCTGCACGGACAGGGGGGCGAGCGCCTGAGGGCCGGCGTGCAGTATGTGGTGATCAACCTGGTCGGCTCGACCCTGTTCCTGATCGGGGTCGGCCTGCTGTACGGCGTGACCGGGACGCTCAACATGGCGGACCTCGCCGTGCGCGTGGCTGCCGCCCCCGCGGGAGACCAGGGGCTGATCGCCGCCTCCGCCCTCGTGCTGATGACGGTCTTCGCGCTGAAAGCCGCGGCGGCGCCGCTGCACTTCTGGCTTCCGGGCGCCTATGGAGCGACCACCGGCGTGGTGGCGGCGCTGTTCGCAATCATGACCAAGGTGGGCGCCTACGCGATCATCCGAACCGGGACGCTGATCTTCGGCGCGGACGCCGGGGCGGCCGCCTTCGGTGTCGGTCCGTGGCTGTTGCCGGCGGCCATCGCCACCGCCTTCATCGGTTTCATCGGCCTGTTCGCCGCGCGGGGGCTGCGCGAGATGGCCGCCTGGGCCGTGCTCGGCTCCATGGGCGTGCTGCTCGCCGCCGTGGCGACATTCCGGGTCGAGGCCACGGGGCCGGCGCTCTACTACGTCCTGCATTCGACCCTGGCCGGCGCCGCCCTGTTCCTGGTGGTCGACCTGATCGCCGCGCGACGGGGCGAGCACGGCGACGCCCTGACCCTGGCGCCGCGCTTCCGGCAGGCGGGCGTGCTTTCCGGCCTCTTCTTCCTCGCCGCCATCGGGACGATCGGCCTGCCGCCGCTCTCCGGCTTCATCGGCAAGCTGCTGATCCTGGACGGCGTCCGTGCGGCGCCCGGCGCGGCCTGGATCTGGGCCATGGTGCTGATCACCACCCTGATCGGGGTGCTGGCCTTCGCCCGGGCCGGCAGCCTGTTGTTCTGGAAGAGCGCCACGCTCGAGGGTGCCCTGCCGACCCGGGTCCTGCGCGGCCGGATCGCCGGGGTGTCGGCGGCGGCGGGATTGATCGCCTGCCTTGCGCTGCTCAGCCTGTTGGGTGGGCCGGTGGCCGCCTACACCGACGCCGCGGCGCAGCAACTGTTCGACCCCGGTCGCTACATCGCCGCCGTCCTGCAGGATGGAGCGGGAGGTCCGTCATGATCCGGCGTCTCCTGCCCCACCCCGCCCTGAGCGTGCTCGTCGGCCTTGTCTGGATGCTGCTGGTGAACGAGTTCACCATGGGCGCCCTGGTGCTGGCGGTCGCAGCCGGCGTCGTCACGCCGCTGGTCACCAGCCGGTTCTGGCCGGACCGGCCGCGGATCCGGTTCGGCCCCGCCGTACCCGCCTATCTGGCCATCGTGCTGTACGACATCGTGGCGGCGAACTTCCAGGTGGCCTGGATCATCCTGACCCGGCGCAACCGCGATCTGCGGGCCCGCTGGCTGGTGATTCCGCTGGAGATCCGGTCGCCGGAGGCGATCACGGTTCTGGCGGGCACGATCAGCCTGACGCCGGGGACGGTGACCACCGACGTATCCGCCGACGGCCACGCGCTTCTGGTGCACGCGCTCGACGTGGCGGACCCGGAGGCCGAGGTCGCCCGCATCAAACAGAGGTACGAAGCCCGTCTGCTGAAGGTGTTCCGATGAACGGTCCCATCCTCACGGCCGCCCTGACCTTCGCCCTGGCCTGCGTCAGCGCGGCCATCCTGCTCAACCTGTACCGGCTGGTGCGCGGGCCGACGTCGGGCGATCGCATCCTCGCGGTCGACACCCTGACCATCAACGCCATCGCCCTGATCGTCGTGTTCGGCGTCGCCCACGCCACCCAGACCTATTTCGAGGCGGCCCTGTTGTTGGCCATGGTCGCCTTCGTCGGCACCGTCGCCTACTGCAAATTCCTGCTCCGGGGGGACATCGTCGAATGAGCCCTGCGGCCGAAATCGCCGTCGCCTTCCTGCTGGTGCTGGGCGGCGCCTTCGTCCTGATCGGATCCTGGGGTCTGGCCCGGCTGCCGTCGCTGATGACCCGGCTGCACGGGCCGACCAAGGCGACGACCCTCGGAGTCGGCGGCTGCCTGATCGCGTCGATGATCTACTTTCCGGCGACCGGGGGGGCCTGGTCGGCGCACGAGCTGCTGATCACCGTCTTCCTGCTGCTGACGGCGCCGATCTCCGCCAACATGATCGCCAAGGCGCACCTGCACCGGCAGGGCCACGGCATCGACCCGAACCCGGCCGACGGCATCGCGTCCGGCCTGCCCGCCGCCCCCGACGGAGAGGACTGGGCCACCTTCCACGGCGCAGCCGACGAGCCCGCGGCGGGCGCGGAGCCCGGCCAGGGCGGCTGACCGGCGCGGTTGCAGCCTTCGGCGGCAGCGGGCATTTGCCCCCCATGCCCCTGTCCGCAGCCTACCGCCCCGAGCCTCGCTTCTTCGATCTTGGCGAGGACTACGGCGACGCCGTCCGCGCGGCGGCGTTTCCGAAGACCCTCCTGCGGTTTCGCAACGATCGGGCGGCGGCGACCGTCGGGCTGGACCGGCTGACTAACGCGGAGTGGATCGCCCACTTCGGCCGCTTCGAGCCGCTGCCGGGACAGCCCGGGCCGGTGGCGATGCGCTATCACGGGCACCAGTTCCGCAGCTACAATCCCGACCTGGGCGACGGTCGCGGCTTCCTCGCAGCCCAGCTGCGGGCGGAGGACGGGCGGTTGCTGGACCTCGGCACCAAGGGCTCGGGGCGGACGCCCTGGTCTCGCGACGGCGACGGGCGACTGACCCTGAAGGGCGGGCTGCGCGAAGTTCTGGCCGCCGAGATGCTGGAGGCGCTCGGCGTCCCGACCAGCCGCGCCTTCAGCCTGATCGAGACCGGCGAGGCGCTGGAGCGCGGCGACGAACCCTCCCCCACCCGCTCGGCCGTGCTGGTCCGGCTGTCGCACAGTCACATCCGCTTCGGGACGTTCCAGCGCGCCGCCTACTTCGGTCGTGCGGACATGGTCGAGGCGCTCGCCGAGCACGCGCGCGGCCTCTACCACCCGCAGGTGGAGGCGGGAGACGTGGCCGGTCTCCTGCGCGCCGTCGTCGAGGCCTCCGCGCGACTGACGGCGCGGTGGGTGGCGGCGGGCTTCGTGCACGGGGTGCTGAACACCGACAATCTGAACGTCGCCGGCGAGAGCTTCGATTACGGGCCGTGGCGTTTCCTCCCGTGGTACGAGCCGGGCTTCACGGCGGCCTATTTCGACCAGACCGGCCTGTACGCCTTCGCCCGCCAGCCGGAGGCGGTCTTCTGGGCCCTGACCCAGCTGGGCGGCGCGCTGAAGCTGGCGGCGGACGTCGAGCCGCTGACGGAGGCTCTGAACGGGTTCGGTCCAACCTACATCCGCGAGTTGCGCGCCGCCTTTCTCGAGCGGCTTGGGGTGCGGAGCCTCGGCGAGGCGGCCGACCAGCGGCTGCTGGACACCACCCTGGCGCTGCTGCGAGAGGGCGGCGAGGCGCTGCGGTGGGAGCCGCTGTTCCACGACTGGTTCGGCGGCTTCGCCTCGTCGGCGCGGGCGCTCGGCGGGCCGAGGGGCAGGCTGTACCAGGGCGAGGCCTTCGACGCCTTCCGCTTCGCCCTCTTCGAGCACGAGCCCGACCGGCCGGAGCGGCTGGAGCATCCGCTGTTCGCGCGGCCGGAGCCGGAGGAGATGCTCATCGACGAAGTCGAGGCGATATGGGCGGCGATCGACGCCGGCGACGACTGGGCTCCGTTCGAGGACAAGGTCCGGCGCGTGCGGGCGGCCGGTGAGGCCCGGCGTTGAGCGGCTGCTGACAACAGGGCGGCAGCAGACTGGCAGTAGACGGGAAGCGTCCGAAGCGCTGTCCCGGTGAGCCGATGACCTGCCCCGCCTCCCCCTGCTCCGGCCTTGGCCGGCGCCCGCCGGTGGGCCGCGGCGCATTACAGCGAATTATAGCTATGGCCACGCTTTGGCCGTCGGCGCTCCGCAGAAGGCGGTCACGGATGGTTACGCTTCCGGCCGCCCCCCTTGCGGAGACGGCCGGGCAAACCGATCTCGCCACTGTTACCAATCAACAAGAGCGCTCCTCCCCGGGCGTCATCGACATGACTTCTCAGGCCCTCTCCCCCGCCCGCTCGCGGCTGAACGCGAGCTACCGCAACCTGACCCTGTGGACCCTGCAGGGCTGGATCGCGATGTTCTTCGTCGCCGCCGGCTACGCCAAGCTGACGGAGCCGATGGGAAATCTGATCGAGCTCATGAAGTGGCCGGCGTTCGCCTCCGGCAACCTTGTGCGCGGACTTGGCGTGGCCGAGATCCTGCTGGCCGCCCTGGTCCTTGCGCCGCTGGTGTCGTGGAAGCATGGGCGGCCGCTGCTGGTGGTGGCCGCGGCGGGCCTGCTGGCGCTGGAGACCGTGATGCTCGCGCTCCACGCCCTCGGCCTCGAGTTCGGACTCGCCGCGACCAATCTCGCGCTGATCGCCATCACCGCCCCGGTCCTGTGGATGCGGGCGCGGGAAGTGCGCTGACGCGAAGGCCATCGACGGCCGCCGGGCGGACGTTGCTCGGCCCATCGCTGTTCTGACGCATACGTCCCACAGCCAGTCGCCTCCCAAAACCTTCCCTTTACGTGCACGTAAAGTTCGGTTTATCTGGCGGCCATGGCGACCGCCGACGATCACCGCACCTATTCGATCCGCCAGCTGTGCCGCGAGTTCGGGGCGACGGCGCGGGCGCTGCGCTTCTATGAGGACAAGGGGCTGCTGACCCCGGCCCGCAAGGGCCAGACGCGGGTCTACGACGCCCGCGACCGGGCGCGGCTGAAGCTGATCCTGCGCGGCCGGCGCATCGGCTTCAGCCTGCAGGAGATCCAGGAGATGCTGGATCTGTACGACCGCAAGGATCACAACGCCCACCAGATGGCCGTAGCCCTGCGCCGGCACCGCGCCCAGATCGCAGCGCTGAAGCAGCAGCTGGAAGACATCGAAGGCGCCATCCAGACGGCCGAGGAGGCCTGCCAGTGGATGGAGCGGAAACTGGGCGAACACCGTCCCGATCTCTTGCCCGGCGCCGAGGAGTACGCCGTGCTGCTGCGCGAGCGCCTGAACCCCGACCACCATCACCAGCCCTTCAAAGCGAGAGCCTGACCCCATGGCCTACAAGGCGCCCGTCCGCGACCTGACCTTCGTGCTCAACGAAGTGCTGGAGATCGACCGTTATTCCAACCAGCCCGGCTTCGCCGAGGCGTCTTCGGAACTGGTCGGCCAGATCCTCGAGGAGGGTGCGAAGTTCGCCGAGGAGGTCATCGCGCCGCTGAACCGGACCGGAGATCTCGAGGGCTGCAAGTGGGACGACGGCAAGGTCACCGGCCCGACCGGCTGGAAAGAGGCCTACCAGCAGATGGTGGAGGCCGGCTGGCCCAGCCTGACCTGCGATCCGGAATATGGCGGTCAGGGCCTGCCGGCCATCGTGGGCATGGCCTTCGGCCAGTTCACCGCCGCCGCCTCGCCCGCCTTCTCGATGTACCCCGGCCTGACCCACGGCTGCTACGAGGGCCTGCACGCCAACGGCTCGGACGAGCAGAAGGCCATGTACCTGCCGAAGCTCGCGAGCGGCGAGTGGGGCGGGACCATGAACCTGACCGAGCCGCAGTGCGGCACCGACCTCGGCCTGATCCGCACCAAGGCCGTGCCGAACCCCGACGGCAGCTATTCGATCACCGGCCAGAAGATCTGGATCTCGTCGGGCGAGCACGACTTCACCGACAACATCATCCACCTGGTGCTGGCCCGCATCGAGGGGGCGCCGGCGGGGATCAAGGGCATCAGCCTGTTCGTGGTGCCCAAATTCCTCGTCAACGAGGACGGCTCCATCGGCGAGCGCAACGGCGTCCAGTGCGCCGGCCTCGAGCACAAGATGGGCATCCACGGCAACGCCACCTGCGTCATGTCCTACGAGGGCGCCACGGGCTGGCTGGTCGGGACCGAGAACAAGGGCATGGCGGCCATGTTCGTCATGATGAACGAGGCCCGCCTCGGCACCGGCCTGCAGGGGCTGGCCATCGGCACGGCGGCCTACCAGGCGGCGGCCGAATTCGCGAAGGACCGGCTGCAGGGTCGCTCGCTGACCGGGCCGAAGAACCCGGAAGGTCCCGCCGATCCGATCATCGTCCACCCCGATGTGCGCCGCATGCTGCTGGAGGCCCGGGCCATCGTCGAGGGCGGGCAGGCCTTCATCCTGTGGACCGCCCTGCAGGCCGACCTGCAGCGGTCCGACGACGAGGCGGTTGCGACGAAGGCGCGCGACTACATGGGCCTGATCACCCCGGTGCTGAAGGCCTATCTGACCGACCGCGGTTTCCACGCCGCCTCGCTGGCCATGCAGGTGCACGGCGGCTCGGGCTACACCGAGCACTTCCCGGCCAGCCAGTATCTGCGCGACGCGCGCATCACCATGATCTACGAGGGCGCCAACGGCATCCAGGCGCTGGACCTGGTCGGCCGCAAGCTGCCGGCCAACGGCGGCCGGGCGATCATGACCTGGTTCGGCGAGATCGACGCCTTCGTGGCCGAGCACGGCGGCGAGGGCCCGAGCAAGGCCTTCGTCGACGGCCTCGCCGACGCCAAGAAGAAGCTGCAGGAGGCCACCATGTGGCTGATGCAGAACGGCATGCAGAATCCGGACAACGCCGGGGCGGCGAGCACCGACTACCTCCACATCTTCGGCCTGACGGCGCTGGCCTACATGTGGGCCCAGATGGCCATCGCCGCGCAGAAGGCGATCGACGGCGGCTCGGACGATCCGTTCTACGCCCACAAGATCGCCACCGGCCGCTACTTCGTCGAGCGGATGCTGCCGGACGCCGGCGCCCATCTGGCCAAGCTGAAGACCGGCGCCGACGTGCTGATGACCCTGCCGGCGGAGGCGTTCTGAGCATGAACGTCCTCAACGCCCCCGACCCCGCCTTCATGCGGGAAGAGGAGATCACCCTCTTCTCCGACAGCGTCGGCCGGTGGATCGACGAACACGCGCCGCCCGAGAAGATGGCGCAGTGGATCGCCGACAGCTCGGTGCCGCGCTCGCTGTGGAACGACGCCGGCGAGGCGGGGCTGCTGGGCATCTCCATGCCCGAGGCCGACGGCGGCATGGGCGGCGACTACCGGCACGAGGTGGTGCTGATGCGCCAGCTGGGCTGGAAGGGCGCGGACCATTTCGGCATCTCGCTGCACAATGCGATCGTGATGCCGTACATCTGGCACTACGGCACCGAGGAGCAGAAGGCGCGCTGGCTGCCCCGGCTTCAATCGGGCGAGCTGGTCGGCGCCATCGCCATGACCGAGCCCGGCGCCGGCTCCGACCTGCAGGGGGTGAAGACCACCGCCCGCAAGGAGGGGAACCAGTATGTGGTGAACGGGTCCAAGACCTTCATCACCAACGGCCAGCTGGCCAACTTCATCATCGTGGTGGCCAAGACCGACCCGAGCGAAGGGGCGAAGGGCACCTCCCTGATCGTGGTCGAGACCGACGGGGCCGAAGGCTTCGAGCGCGGGCGGAACCTGCACAAGATCGGCATGGAGGCCAACGACACCTCCGAGCTGTTCTTCAATGAGGTGAAGGTCCCGGGGGAGAACATCATCGGCGGCACCGAGGGCCAGGGCTTCGTCCATCTGATGCAGCAGCTGCCGCAGGAGCGGCTCAACATCGCCGTCCAGGGCGTGGCCGCCGCCGAGCGCGGGCTTCAGGAGACCCTGGCCTACGTCAAGGAGCG
>JANJTI010000177.1 GCA_024711185.1 Brevundimonas sp.
CGCCGCCCGCGGCGGCGGCGGCCCCGCGCCCCCGGCGTCCCCGCCCCGAGCCGGAGTCGGAGGCGGAATACGCTCCGGTCAGGCTGGCGCCCGAGGAAGCGGAGGCCCCCCCGTGGGACGAACCGGCCCCGTCGCCTCGCCCGGCCCGCGCCGCGCCGGAGCCCCGCGTGGCCGCCGTCAAGGCGCCCAAGGCGTCACGCCGCCTCGAGGACGACGCCCAGGCCGCCTTCGACTTCGCCCGCCCCGAAGGCGACTTCGACCTGCCCCCGCTGGGCATGCTGTCCAAGCCCGGCAAGCGCGTGGCCTCGGTCGACGAGGAGGCGCTGAAGCAGAACGCCAGGATGCTGGAGGGCGTGCTGCAGGAGTTTGGCGTGCGCGGCGTGATCGACCAGATCCGTCCCGGTCCCGTGGTCACCCTCTACGAACTGGTACCGGCGCCCGGCGTGAAACACGGCCGCGTCGTGGCGCTGTCGGACGACATCGCCCGCTCCATGTCGGCCCGCGCCTGCCGCATCAGCGTGGTCCAGGGGCGAAACGCCATCGGCATCGAGCTGCCCAACGCCCGGCGCGAAACCGTCTACCTGCGCGATCTGCTGGCCTCGACCGAGTACGACAAGCCGTCCCACCTGCTGCCGCTGGCGCTCGGCGAGACCATCGGCGGCGAGCCCTATGTCGCCGACCTGGCGCGCATGCCGCACCTGCTGATCGCCGGCACCACCGGCTCGGGCAAGTCCGTCGGCGTGAACGCGATGATCCTGTCGATCCTGTACAAGCTGACCCCCGAGCAGTGCCGCTTCATCATGATCGACCCCAAGATGCTGGAGCTCAGCGTCTACGACGGCATCCCGCACCTGCTGGCCCCGGTCGTCACCGATCCCAAGAAGGCGGTCGTCGCGCTGAAGTGGACCGTGCGCGAGATGGAGGACCGCTACCGGCGGATGTCCAAGCTCGGCGTGCGCAACATCGCCAGCTACAACGACCGGGCCCGCGAGGCCCAGGCCAAGGGCGAGCACTTCGAGCGCACCGTCCAGACCGGCTTCGACGATCAGGGCCGCCCGGTCTACGAGTCCGAGAAGATCCGTCCGGAACCCATGCCGTATCTGGTCGTGGTCATGGATGAGATGGCCGACCTGATGCTGGTCGCCGGCAAGGACGTGGAGGGCGCGGTCCAGCGTCTGGCCCAGATGGCCCGCGCCGCCGGCATCCACCTGATCATGGCCACCCAGCGTCCGTCGGTGGACGTCATCACCGGCACCATCAAGGCCAACTTCCCGACCCGGATCAGCTTCCAGGTCACCTCCAAGATCGACAGCCGCACCATCCTCGGCGAGCAGGGCGGCGAGCAGCTGCTGGGGCAGGGGGACATGCTCTACATGGCCGGCGGCGGCCGCATCACCCGCCTGCACGGCCCCTTCGTCGACGACAAGGAGGTCGAGGCGGTCTGCAACCACCTCAAGGCCCAGGCCGAACCGGATTACCTCGACCTGATCACCGACGACCCGGACGGCGACGGTGCTGACGCCTTCGGCGACGAAGGCGGGGGCTCCGGCGACGACCTCTACGATCGCGCCGTGGCCGTTGTCACCCGCGACCGCAAGGCCTCGACCAGCTACATCCAGCGCCGCCTGCAGATCGGCTACAACCGCGCCGCCTCGCTGATCGAGCGGATGGAACAGGAGGGCGTGGTCAGCCCCGCCAACCACGCCGGCAAGCGCGACATCCTCGCCGGCCCGCCGCCGATGGTCTGAGCCGGTCAGGCAACGGACCGGCCGCGTCGGCGTTCGTCAGGGCCGTCGTCGCCGCCTGAACCTGAACGGGGCTTCATCGCGGCGCCGGAATATGGTCAGGCTGGCGACATCGCCTCGCCAGACCCCTCCGGCATGACGGCCTGATCGACAACCATCCCGAACGGGAGAGAAGCCCATGACCGTCTCGCGCCGCGCCTTCGCCCTCGGCTCCGCCGCCCTCGCCGCGGTCGCCGCCCTGCCGGCCCATGCCCAGTCGGGCCTGTCGGCGGAAGACCGCGCCGTCCTGCAGCAGGCCCAGACCTACCTGCAGAACCTGACCTCCGCCCAGGGGACCTTCGTCGAGACCTCGGGCGCGCAGCGCCGCGAAGGCCGCTTCTGGCTGCAGCGCCCCGGCAAGATGCGCTTCGAGTACACCCGTCCGGAGGGCCTTCTGGTGGTCTCCGACGGCTCCAACGTGAAGCGCTACGATCCCCGCCTCGACGTCTTCCGTCAGGTGCCGCTGAGCCAGACGCCGCTGTCGACCTTCCTCGCTCGCAATGTCCGCCTGGACCAGGGCGTTCGCATCGACCGCGTCACCCGCATGCAGTCGGGGGCCTTCGCCATCGTCGCCCGCGACTCGCGTCGGCCGAACGACGGCCAGGTGATTCTGTCCTTCGCGGGCTCGCCGCTGCGCCTGCACGAGTGGACCATCGTCGACGCGCAAGGCGCGCGCACGCGGACCCAGCTGACCACCCTGCAGCCGGCCTCCGGCCTCGCCTCCGGCCTGTTCCAGCTGCGGGACCCGACGCGCCGGCCGCGCCGGAATTAGGAGGGTCGCCGCGGTTTGACTTTTTCCGATGACCGTGGCACTTTCGCCACAGATCGGCGGGAGCTGGTCGGACCCGCTACGGATTTCATCCCCTTCCCGGCGGCGAGAGAGACGAACCTTCAAGCGCCCGGCCCCGCGCCGGGCGCTTTTTTGCGCGCGAGCCCCGCGGCCTGCTAGAGCCCCCCGATGCTCCGCGTCGCCACCTGGAACATCAACTCGGTCCGCCTGCGCATCGACCAGGTCGCCCGCTTCGTCGCCGAGGCGGCGCCGGACGTCCTGTGCCTGCAGGAGATCAAGTGCACGGCCGACCAGTTCCCGCGCGCCGCGTTCGAGGAAATGGGACTGCCGCACCTGCGGGTCGGCGGCCAGAAGGGCTGGCACGGCGTGGCCATCGCCAGCCGCCGGCCGATCGCCGACGGCCCGGCGCTCGACGTCTGTCGCGAAGGCCACGCCCGCTGCGTCTCGGCCATGGTCGAGGGCGTGGAGATCCAGAACTTCTACATCCCCGCCGGCGGCGACACCCCGGACCGGAAGCTGAACCCGAAGTTCGACCACAAGCTGGATTTCTATGAACGGCTGACTGCGGAGATGAGCGCCCGCGACCGCCAGCGGCCGCTGGTGCTGGCCGGCGACTTCAACATCGCGCCCGGCGAGAACGACGTGTGGAACCACCGCTACATGTCGAGGATCGTCAGCCACACGCCGGTCGAGGTCGAGACCCTGCGCCGGCTCCAGGCGGCCGGCGGCTTCGCCGACGTGATCCGCGAGCAGATCCCCGAGCCGGTCAAGCTGGCCAGCTGGTGGAGCTACCGCGCCGCCGATTTCCGCAAGTCGAACCGCGGCCTGCGCCTCGACCACCTGTGGACCTCGCCCGGTCTGACGCCGGCGGTGGCGAAGGGCTCCGCGCGCATCCACGACGGGGTGCGCGCCTGGGAGCGGCCCAGCGACCACGCCCCCGTGACGATGGATCTCGACGTCTAGAAGGGGAAGAAGATCGGGATGGCGACCATGGCCGCCGCCCAGGTGACGAGATTCAGGGGCACGCCCACGCGGACGAAGTCCAGGTAGCTGTATCCCGCCATGTTGTAGACGAGGACGTTGGTCTGGTAGCCGAAAGGGGTGGCGAAGGCCGCCGAGGCCGCCATCATCACGGCCACGAGAAAGGGCCGGGGATCGACGCCGAAGCTCTCCGCCAGCGCCACCGCGATCGGCGTTATCAGCACCGCGACGGTCGCGTTCGACAGCAGTTCGGTGGCGAACAGCGTCACCCCGTAGAGAATGACCAGCGCCGCCAGGGGCCCCATCGGACGGATCACGTCGATCAGGCGATCGGCGCCGATCTGGGCCAGACCGGTGACCTCGATCGCGATGCCGATGACCACCATGCCGGCGATCAGCAGCAGGATGTCGGGGCGCAGGCCCGCATAGGCCTCGTCGGCGGTTAGGATGCGCAGCAGGATCAGCGCCACCGCTCCGGCGAAGGCCGAGGCGGCGATCGGGGCCAGCCCCAGCCCGGCCGCCGCCACCACGGCGACAAAGATGGCGAGGGCGGTCAGCGCCGGGCGGAGCCGGAAGGGCCGGTCGGCGGCTCCGAACAGCTTGACGTCGCCCAGGTGCGCGTCGCCCGAACCGTCCTCGTTGGATCGCGCCTCGCCGATCCGCGGCAGGCGGAACAGGGAAAAGCGTCGGCGGCTGGCGAGGGCCGCGGACGCCTCGGCCTCGGCCTTCACCCGCCGCGCCTCGGCCTCGTCGGCCGCGACGCTCCGGCCCAGCTGCCGCGCCCCGACGAAGTAGAGCCAGACCGCGCCCGCGCCGGCGATCACCAGCCCGACGGGGGTGATCTCGAAGATGCCGAACACCGGCTGCCCCGCGTTGCGGGCCATGTCGTTGACCAGCAGGTTGGTCGAGGTGCCGATCAGGGTCAGCAGCCCGCCGAGCACCGAGATGTGGCTCAGCGGCATGAGGAAGCGCTTGGGCGACAGGTCCAGCGACTTCGCCACGTCGCGCACCACCGGCGCCGCCAGAACCACCACCGGCGTGTTGTTCAGGAAGCCCCCCAACGCCCCGCACATCCCGATCACCAGCCAGAGGCCGCGGGCCCCGAGTCGCGCGCAGAGCCGCGTCGCCTGCCGGATCATCAGGCCAAGAAGGCCGGTCAGTTCGATGGCGTAGGCGATCACGAAGAGACCGGCGAGGGCGATGATGGCCGGACTGGCGAAGGCCGCCTGCACCTCCACCGGACGCACCACGCCCAGCAGCAGCAGGGCGGCCGCGCCGCACAGGGCCACCACGTCCGCCCGCGCCCGTCCGTGGATCAGCACGCCGACCACGGCGACGAGCACGACCAGGGCGGCGATCTGATCGAAGGTCATCGGCCGTGCAGACCCTCCCCCGGCGCCGGGGTCAACCCTTTTCCGGCGCCGCCGTCGCTTCCAGCGGATCGCGTGTTAGGATGGTTCCATGTTGATGCCGGTTCTCTCCCGCCTCCGGCCGTTCGCCGCGGCCGCGGCCACGGGTCTCGCCCTTGTCGCCTGCGGTCGCGAAGAGACGCCTCCGGCGCCCCGCCCGGTCGAACCGGCGCCGGCCGCCCCGCCGGCCGCGCCCGCCCCGACGCTGATCCCCGCCATGGACCGGGCCGGCCTGCTCGCGGCCCTCGCCGAGGCCGCGTCCGCCTACGCCGGCGGCACGGTCTCCGCAGGCCAGGACGGCCTCGTCGGCCGCCAGTTCTCCATCCGCAGCGCCTTCGGCTGCGCCGGCCCCGAGCCGCGCTCGCCCGAGGCGCCGGGCGACGGCCTGGCCCGCTGGAGTCGGGACGAGGCGCGCGAAACCATCCGGCTGACGCTCACCCCGGGAGACTGGTCCGAGTCCGCCCTCGTCGCCGGCGGCGACGGGCGCTGGGAGGCGGTCGAGGGATTCTGGATTCCCCGGCCGTGGATGACCGCGGAAAGCTGCCCCGGAGTCCGGCCCGACCCGCTCGCCGGCCCGTCGACGCCGTCGCCGCAGACGGCCGGCCTGGCCGCCGTCTTCGAGGCAGGCGGATCGCGGCTCGGTCGCCGCAACGGCCGCGCCTACAGCTACACGGTGCGCGGGGAGGGCGACGCCGCGCCGGCGCGGCCGGCCGACGGGTGGCGGGTGCTGATGGAAGGCCGGTTCGTCGCCTTCCCGGACGGCCGCGCCATCCGCTGCCGGGCCGCCGGTCCCGACCAGCGTCCGGTCTGCGTCGCCGCGGTGCAGATGGACCGGGTGGCCTTCCTCACCGCCGATGGAACCACCCTGGGCGAGTGGCGGAGCGGCTGAGGCCTACGGCTGCAGCCGGTAGCCCCCGGCGTCGGTCAGCAGCAGGCGGGCCTGTCCTGGCTCCGGCTCGATCTTCTGGCGCAGGCGATAGATGTGGGTCTCCAGCGTATGCGTGGTCACCCCCGCGTTGTAGCCCCACACCTCGGTCAACAGCTCCTCGCGCGACACCGCCTTGGCCCCGGCGCGATAGAGATACTTGAGGATGTTGGTCTCCTTCTCGGTCAGCCGGACCTTCTTGCCCTTGTCGTCGACCAGCACCTTGGCGGCGGGCCGGAACTCGTAGGGACCGATGCGGAAGACCGCGTCCTCGGACTGCTCGTGGCTGCGCAGGTGGGCGCGGATGCGCGCCAGCAGCACGGCGAAGCGGAAGGGCTTGGTGACGTAGTCGTTGGCTCCCGACTCCAGCCCCAGCACGGTGTCGGCGTCCGAGGACTGGCCGGTCAGCATGATGATCGGCGTGGAGACCCCGTCCTTGCGCAGCAGCCGGCACGCCTCGCGCCCGTCCATGTCCGGCAGGTCGACGTCGAGCAGGATCAGGTCGGCCCGCGTCTCCCGCCCCAGCTTCACGCCCTCGGCGGCGGTCGCGGCCTGCACCGGGCGGAAGGCCTCGTGCAGGGCCAGCTGCTCGGCGAGGGCCTCGCGCAGGTCGTCGTCGTCGTCGATGATCAGGATCGTCTTGGGCGTGGGCATGTCTGCAAGAATGGCGAGGCTTGGCCGCTTCGCCAAGGGCGAGGGCCCCGCGGCGAAGGATTTCAGCCCCTGAAGGGCGCGGCGGGGGCATTTCGTTCCCCGAACAGCGCGGATCCGACCCGCACATGCGTTGCGCCGAAGCGGATCGCGGTCTCGTAATCGCCGCTCATTCCCATCGACAGCGCCGTCAGGCCATGGCGTCGGGCCAGCTTGCGCAGCAGGGCGAAGTGCGGCCCCGCCGCCTCGTCCGCTGGCGGAATGCACATCAGGCCTTCCAGACGCAGGCCGAGCGTCCGGGCCTGCGTCACGAGCGCCGCCAGTTCGCCAGGATCCACGCCGGCCTTCTGCGGCTCCGCCCCGGTGTTCACCTGGATGAGCACCCGCGGCGACCGCCCCGCCTTTTCGCTTGCCGCCGCCAGCGCCGCGGCCAGTTTCGGTCGGTCCAGCGTCTCGATGACGTCGAACAGGACGACAGCGTCGGCGGCCTTGTTGGTCTGGAGGGGCCCGATCAGGCGCAGCTCCAGGTCAGGGTGGACAGCGCGCCGACCGAACCAGCGAGCCTGCGCCTCCTGCACCCGGTTTTCGCCGAACACCCGCTGCCCGGCCGTCAGCGCCGCCTCGATGGCCGGATCCGGCTGGGTCTTGCTGACCGCCGTCAAGGTCACGCCTCCCGGCTCCCGCCCGGCGATGCGGCAGGCGCGGCCGATGCGGCGCCGGACGGTCTCGAGGCGTTCGGCCACGGCGCTGGACGCCGCCTGCGGATCGGGGGAAGAGGTCGTCATGAGCCGGTCGGACGCCGAAATCCTGTGGGAGGTCGCCTGCGGTCTAGCCCGGACGGCGGCCGAAGTCAGCGGCGCCGCCGGTCCCGCGGGGGCGCTTCCGCCGCTGCTGCTCTTCACCGACCCGGCGCGCACGCCGCGGCCGTGGGAAGTCGCCGCCCGTCTCCCGGCCGGCGCCGCGGTGGTGTTCCGTCACTTCGGCTCTCCTGATGCCCGAACCGCCGCCCGGCGCCTGCGGGACGCCACGAAGGCGGAGGGCGTTCATCTGCTGATCGGTCTCGACGCCGACCTGGCGGCGGAGGTCGGCGCCGACGGGGTCCACCTCCCGGAGCGGGCGCTCGACCGGGCGGAGGACCTGCGCGGCGGCCGTCCCGACTGGCTGATCACCGGTGCGGTGCACGGGACCGACTCCATCGCCCGCGCAGCCCACGTCCACGCCATGGTGCTGTCGCCGGTCTTTCCGGCCGGCGGCCCGTCGGCTTCCAGGCCGGCCCTTGGCGCGGCCCGCTTCAGCGAGCTGGCGTCCGCGGCGTCCCGGCCCGTCTATGCACTGGGCGGGATCACGGCCGCGAATGCGCCGAGCCTGCTCGGCTCGGCAGCTTGCGGACTGGCGGGCGTGGACGCGTTGCAGACGGCGTTCGGCCGCGCGTGAGCGCTCAGAAGCGGAACAGCGACTCGAGCCGGAAGCGCGGCGCGGCGCGGCGGTCGCCCTGGGGGGCCTGCGCGGGATCGGTCTCGGGTTCGGCAAGACCGGCGGAGGCCCCGAGGCGGAGCCGCGGATTGACGCGGTAGTAGGCGCCCGCCTCGACGTCGCCGAGATTGCTGTCGCGGCCCACCGGCTGGGTCATGTTCAGGTCCAGCCCCCAGCGGCCGCGCTCGGTGAAGCGAAGGCGCGTCTGACCCGCGGGGGCGGAACGGGCGCCCTGCGCCTCGGTGAGCGACACGGCGGGAGCGCTGCTGCGGGCGGTCTGGGCGGCGGCCGAGCCGGCGCCGGCGGCGAGGGCGAGCCCCGCGACCAGTCCAGCGATGACGGCGCCGTTGCGCATGTCCTGCCCTTCCCGTCGCCGCGGCGAAATCCACGACGATCTCTCCGGCAAGTAGACACCGCCGGTCAGCCCGGTCAACGAAACGGCGGCGCTGCGCACCGGTTCCCCGCGACTCTCCGGACTCCTGTGGCGCGAGCGTCACGCGCGGCCCGCAGGCCGGGCAAGATCTGGCCCCGACGGCGGCGGCCTCCGCTCCCGTCGCCGCGGCTTCGCCTTGTCATCGCCCCTTTTGAGCGTGCTATAGAGCCTCGCTTCGGCTGCGACCCGCGTTCGGGCGCGCCGGCGTCCGCGCTGGAGGGTCCGGCGCAGGCCACGGTCGTATGGAGAAGTCTCTATGGTGCTGGTACGCGGTGCAGCGGTCGCCCTGATCGCCTCCGGTCTGATGCTCGGCGGATGCGGCGGCCTGCCCGGCATGGGGGCGCGGCCCAACGCGACCGCGGCCCAGACCGGCATCGGCGTCAACGCCTTCCTGTGGCGCGCCACCCTCGACACCCTCAGCTTCATGCCGCTGGCCAGCGCCGATCCGTGGGGCGGCGTGGTCAACTATGACTGGTACACCGACCCGCAGACCCCGAACGAGCGCTTCAAGGCCACGGTGTTCATCCTCGACACCCGCCTGCGCGCCGACGCGCTCAATGTGACGGTGAGCAAGGAAGTCCGCGATGCGACCGGCCAGTGGGTCGGCGCTCCGGTGGCGGCCCAGACGGAGACGGATCTGGAGAACGCCATCCTCACCAAGGCCCGCCAGCTCAACCTTTCGACGGCGCGCTGACGCCCACCCCCTGATCTCCAGCCTCCTTAAGGCCGCGCCCTTGGGGAGCAGCCGCAAGGACCGCCGTGGCCCGCCCCAGCCCGACTCGTTACGAGCCCAAGACCGCCGAACCCCGCCAGCAGGCCCGCTGGGCCGCCGCCGACGCCTTCCGGACGCCCGTCGAAGGGTCCGGACGGCCGAAATACTATGTGCTCGAGATGTTCCACTACCCGTCGGGGAACATCCATATGGGCCACGCCCGCAACTACGTCATGGGCGACGTGGTCGCCCGTTCGAAGCGGGCCCAGGGCTTCGACGTGCTCCATCCGATGGGCTGGGACGCCTTCGGCCTGCCGGCCGAGAACGCCGCGATCGAGCGCGGCGTCCACCCGGGCGACTGGACCTGGTCCAACATCGCCGCCATGCGCGACCAGCTGAAGCTGCTCGGCCTGTCGCTGGACTGGAGCCGCGAGTTCGCCACCTGCGACCCGGCCTACTACGGCAAGCAACAGGCGTGGTTCCTCGAGCTGTTCAGGCGCGGCCTCGTCTATCGCAAGGACTCGGTGGTCAACTGGGACCCGGTCGACAATACGGTGCTGGCCAACGAGCAGGTCGTCGACGGCCGCGGCTGGCGCTCCGGGGCGATCGTCGAGAAGCGCAAGCTGAACCAGTGGTTCCTGCGCATCACCGACTACGCCGACGAGCTGATCGAAGGGCTGAAAGAGCTGGAGGGCCGGTGGCCCGACAAGGTCCGGCTGATGCAGGAGAACTGGATCGGACGCTCGAAGGGCCTGCAGATGACCTGGGCCTGGGCGGGCGAGACGCCGGCCGCCGCGCCCGACGGGCTCGAAATCTACACGACCCGACCCGACACCCTGTTCGGCGCCAGCTTCATGGGCCTGGCCCCCGACCACCCCGTCTCGAAGGGTCTCGCCGAGGCGAACCCTGAGGTGGCGGCCTTCGTCGCCGAGTGCCGCAAGGGCGGGGCCAGTCAGGCGGAGATCGAGCAGGCCGAGAAGATCGGTTTCGACACCGGCCTCAAGGTCCGTCACCCCTTCACCGGCGCCGAGGTTCCGGTGTGGATCGCCAACTTCATCCTGTCTGAATACGGGACCGGCGCCATCTTCGGCTGTCCCGCCCACGACCAGCGCGACTTCGAGTTCGCCTCGAAGTACGCCCTGCCGATCCTGCCCGTGGTGAAGCCCGAGGGCGCCGACGAGGGCTTCGCCGTCACGGACGAGGCCTGGACCGGCCCGGGCGTGATCTTCCGCTCGGACTTCCTCGATGGCCTCGACATCGAAGCGGCCAAGGCCGAGGCGATCCGGCGCATCGAGGCGGCCGGACAGGGCAAGGGCGCGACCATCTACCGCCTGCGGGACTGGGGCGTCAGCCGCCAGCGCTACTGGGGCTGCCCCATCCCGATCGTCCACTGCCCCTCCTGCGGCGCCGTGCCGGCCGCCGAACTGCCGGTGGAGCTGCCGAAGGACGTGAGCTTCGACACACCGGGCAATCCGCTGGATCGCCATCCGACGTGGAAGCATGTCAAATGCCCCTCTTGTCACGGTGATGCGACACGAGAGACGGATACGCTGGACACCTTCGTCGACTCCAGCTGGTACTTCGCCCGTTTCGCCGATCCGACCGCGGCCGAGCCGATCTCGAAGGCCGCCGCCGACCGGTGGCTGCCGGTCGACCAGTACATCGGCGGCGTCGAGCATGCGGTGCTGCACCTGCTGTACGCGCGCTTCATCAGCCGCGCCCTGTCCGACAGCGGCCTGATGAGCGCGAAGGAGCCGTTCGCCGGCCTCTTCACCCAGGGCATGGTGGTTCACGAGACCTATTTCGACGGGACCGACGAGGTCGGACGCCCCAACTGGGTCGAGCCGGCCGACGTGCGTCTCGAGACGGTGGACGGCCGGCGGGTCGCCACGCGGCTGTCCACCGGGGCTTCCCTGTCCATCGGCGACATCGAAAAGATGTCGAAGTCGAAGAAGAATGTGGTCGCGCCGCAGGAGATCGTCGACGCCTGGGGGGTGGACGCCGGCCGCCTCTTCGTCCTCTCTGACAGTCCGCCCGAACGCGATGTCCAGTGGACCACCGGCGGGGTCGAGGGCGCGTCGCGCTTCGTCCAGCGGGTCTGGGCCGAGGTCGACGGCTTCGATCCCTCGGTCGCCGGGGACGATCGGGCCAACGCCGCGCTGGTGCGGGAGACGCACAAGGCGATCAAGGCCGTGTCCGAGGGCATCGCCGGCTTCCGGTTCAACTCGGCCATCGCCAAGCTCCATGCCTTCCTCGCCACGATCCGCGAGCACGGCGGGGCCGGGGGGACGGCGAAGCGCGAGGCGCTGTCGGCCCTGCTGCGGCTCGTCGCCCCCTTCACGCCGCATGTGGCCGAGGAAGGCTGGACGCGCCTGGGCGAAGAGGGGATGATCCTCGACGCCCCGTGGCCGATCTGGGACCCGGCTCTGGCGGCCGACGACGAGGTGGTCCTGCCGATCCAGATCAACGGCAAGCGTCGCGGCGAGATCCGCGTCGCCCCCGGTCTGGAGCCGGCCGAGGTCGAGGCGATCGTGCTCGCCGACCCCGAGGTGCAGGGCCGGCTGGAGGGCCTGACGGTGAGGAAGGTGGTTGTGGTCAAGGATCGCATCGTCAACCTGGTGGCCAGCTGATGCGCCGCCTCGTCCTCGCAACTGTCTCGCTCATGGGACTGGCCGGCTGCGGGTTCACCCCCCTCTACGGCGAGGCGGCCGCGGGCTCCTCCCTGTCGCGCATCGCCGTGACCACCCAGGACGACCGACTCGGCTACCGCGTGCGCGAGCAGCTCGAGGACGCGCTTGGCCGCGACGCCGGCCAGGCTCCGCTGTGGCGGCTTCAGACCGTGATCGACCAGTCGCGCCGCCCGCTCGGTCGCCGCATCGACGACACCGCCGCCCGCTACGAACTGACCGTGCGGGGGGCGTGGACCCTGACCCCGCTGAACGGCGGCGAGCCCGTCTCCGGCGTCGAGACGGTGACCACCACCTACGCCGCCGCCGACCAGCCCTACGCCGCCATCGCCGCCCAGCAGGACGGCGAGGAACGCGCCGCCGCCGAGCTGGCCCGGCTGATCCGCCTCGACCTCCTCCGGGCGCTGTCGAACCCGTGATCCTGTCGAAGCGGCCCGAGGTCGAACGCTTCCTGAAGTCCCCGGACCGGGCCGTCCGCGCCGCCGTCATTCATGGCAAGGATCGCTCGGGC
The DNA here is from genome assembly GCA_024711185.1 of Brevundimonas sp. Classification (GTDB taxonomy): domain Bacteria; phylum Pseudomonadota; class Alphaproteobacteria; order Caulobacterales; family Caulobacteraceae; genus Brevundimonas. The sequence goes on from JANJTI010000177.1 coordinate 12,357, forward strand.
GTGGCCGAACGGGCCGAGATCCTGTGCCGGGCGATCACCCCCGACCTCAACGATCCGTTCAACGTCACCGTCCTGACCGACAGCGACCTGGACGGCGACGAAGGTCGCCTCGACGAGGCGCTGACCGCCCTGTCGATGATCGGCGGCCGGCGGCTGGTGCGGGTGCGCCTCTCGGCCGAGAAGGCGTCGGTCGACAAGCTGCTGGCGGCAGCGCTGAAGAGCCACGCGGCGGGCGAGTACAATCCGGACGCCATGCTGGTCGTCGAGGCTGGCGCGCTCGGCCGCGACTCCGCCCTGCGCAAGGCCGCCGAGGCGGACAAGGCGGCGGTCGGAATCGCCTGCTACGAGGACGAGGTCGGGGACGTCGCCCGCATGACCCGCGAGGCGCTCGCCGCAGACAAGGTCGGCCTGACCCAGGACGCGCTCGACCGCTTCGTCGCGCGCCTGCCCCGCGAACGCGGCCTGATGCGTCAGGAGATCGAGCGGCTTGCGCTCTACATTGGTCCGGGCAGCGGTCGCACCATCGACGTGGGGGACCTGGAGCAGCACCTCGGCGTCGAGCCCGACGCCTCGCTGCAGGACGCCGCCTTGCAGGCCTTCGGCGGTCGCGCCGCCCCGGCCCAGGCCGGACTGCGCCGGGCGCTGGCGGAGGGCGAGAGTCCGGTCATGGCGGTGCGCCAGGCCTCGATCCACCTCGGCAGGCTGCGGCGCATCAATGTGCTGCAGGCCAACGGCGCGGGGGCCAAGGAGGCCGCCAAGGCGGCGGGCGTGTTCTGGAAGCAGGAAGCCGAGATGCTGCGCCAGGCGCGCAGCTGGCGGCTCGACGACCTCGACCGGGTGCTGGACAGCGTCAACGCCGCCGACGTGGCGACCAAGACCACCGGCTCGCCGGACCAGCTGATCGCCGAACGCCTGCTGCTGGAGATCGCCGCGCGGGCCCGACGGCTGGGGCTCTAGCCGCGCTTGGAGGCCCGGCGGAAGGCCGGCTTGTTCAGCGCCGCGTTCTGATGCGCCACGCCCTTCTCGGCATGCCGACCGGGCTTGAACGCGCCTGTCGGGGCGGCGCCCTCGCCCGCCCGCTTCGCGGCCAGAGCCTTCTTCATCGCTTCCGCGGTCGGGTTCCCGGGCTTCTCGGTCATCCCGCCAGTTTGCCACCACGCCGACGTGCAAGCCAGACCGTGGCCCCGCCGCACCCCGGATCGCCCGAAACGTGGCGCAGCAGGTCGAAGCCCGCCTCGTCAAGCGCCGCCCGATAGTCCCCGAGCGACAGGCTGCCGTGGTAGAGCGCCTCGCCCCGCCAGTCGCCGACCGTCTCGCCGTGCTTGGAGCCGCTGGTGAACAGCAGCGCGCCGCCGGGCCGAAGGCGGCGGGCGAACAGCGCGAACATCGCGGGCTGATCTTCTGGGGCGAGATGGATCAGGCTGTGCCAGGCGATCACGCCGTCGAAGACCTCGCCGCCTTCGAAGCCGCGCATGTCCGCCACGCGCCAGTCGTGGCCCGGAAAGCGACGGCGGCACAGGTCGATCAGCCCGGGCGAGGCGTCGACTCCGGTCAGGCGCCGTCCCTGTTCGATCAGATGCCGGGCGATTGGCTCGCCGGAGCCGCAGCCGAGGTCGAGCACCGTTCCCGCCGGCGGGACATGGGCCAGGAAGGCGTCCAGCCACGGCCTTTCGAACAGGGTCCTGCAGCGGTCCGCGTCGAGGTCTGAAGCCCGCCGGCTGTAGAGGTCGACAACTCCCCCGGCCGGCGGCTTCACATCAGCCCCGCATGAGTCGGCGGCACAGGTCGTCGAGCTGTTCCAGCGTGCCGTACCGGATGGTCAGCTCGCCTCTGCCGCCGCGGTCGGCCAGCTGGACCTTCAGCCCGAGGGCGTCGGCGAGGTCCTGCTCGAGAGCCGCGACGTCCGCGGAGCCCTCCGCTCCCCCGGCGGCGGCCGCCTTTCGCCTGCCCGGCTTCGGTCCCTCCGCCGCGCGGCGCGCAAGAGCCTCCGCCTGTCGGACGTTCAGCCCTTCGTCGACGATCTGCTTGGCCAGTTCCGGCGCGCCCGGGACATTGACGAGGGCGCGGGCGTGGCCGGCGCTCAGATGACCATGACGGACGTACCAGAGCACCTCTTCCGGCAGCTGCAGAAGGCGCAGCGTGTTGGCCACGTGGCTACGGCTCTTGCCGACGATCCCGGCCACCGCGTCCTGAGTGCGGCCGAAGCGCTCCATCAGCATGCGATAGGCGTCCGCCTCCTCCAGCGGCGTCAGATCGGCACGCTGGACGTTCTCGATGATCGCGACCTCGAACACCTCGACGTCGTCCATCTCGCGGACGACGATCGGCGCCTCCGTCAGCCGGGCCTGCTGGGCGGCGCGCCAGCGGCGCTCGCCGGCGATGATCTGCCAGACTCCGTCCTGCCCCGGCTGGGGCCGCACGAGGATCGGCTGCAACACGCCCTTGTCGCGGATGGAGGCGGCCAGCTCCTCGAGCTCGGCCGGGGCGAAATGCTTGCGGGGTTGGTCTGGATTGGGCTTGAGGCTTTCGATGGGGACCACCCGCACGCCGGCGGGCGCCGCCGAGCCGTCCACGGCCACGGCCTCGCCGGCCTGCTCCCCCAGAAGAGCCGAGAGCCCCCGCCCCAGTCCGCGCTGTCGTTCGCTCACGATACCGATTCCGTTCTACTGGTTGTTCAGGCGGCGATCTGCCGGCGCCGCTTGCGTTCGCGCGCCACCACTTCCCGGGCCAGCCGCAGATAGGCTTGGCTGCCGGCGCATTTCAGGTCGTAGATCAGCGCCGGCTTTCCAAACGACGGCGCCTCCGACACCCGCACGTTCCGCGGGATCACCGAGTCGTAGACCTTCTCGCCGAAGTGGGCGCGCACGTCGTTCGCCACCTGCCCCGACAGGGCGTTGCGGCGATCGTACATGGTCAGCACGAGACCCTGGATCTCCAGCGCCGGGTTCAGGCTCTGGCGCACCATGTCGACGGTCTTCATCAGCTGGGTCAGGCCCTCAAGCGCAAAGAACTCGCACTGCAGCGGCACCAGCACGGCGTCCGCGGCGGCCATGGCGTTGAGCGTCAGAAGGTTCAGCGACGGCGGGCAGTCGATGAGCACATAGTCGTACCGGGTCTGACCGTCCTGGCCCTGCGCCGCGAGGGCGTCGCGCAGGCGGAACGAGCGACGATCCGCCTGGCTCAGTTCAATCTCGACGCCCGACATGTCGGCGTCGGCCGGAATGATCCAGAGCCCCGGCACCGCCGTCTGGACCGCCGCGTCGTCCACCGACCGTCCGTCCACGACCACATCGTAGATGGTCACCCTCCGTGTTTCACGTGGAACACCGAGGCCCGTCGAGGCATTGCCCTGCGGGTCAATGTCGACGATCAGGACCTTCTCCCCGATCGCCGCCAGGGCGGTGCCGAGGTTGATCGCCGTGGTGGTCTTGCCCACCCCGCCCTTCTGGTTGGAGACGGCGAGGACGCGGGTCTTACCGGCTTCTGACACGGCGAAGGCTCCGGACGGATACGATACGGCCGCGCGGGTCGCTGCGCGAGACGGAGAGGTCGCAGTCAAATTGCCAGACGAGTCGCGCCTCCGCCACCTCCAGCTCGGCCTTTTCCCCCTTCAGGAACAGGCCGCGCGCGCCCCGTTGTAGATAAGGCTGTGCATAGCCGAGCAGCTTGTCCATCGCCGCCACGGCCCGGGCGGTGACCACGTCAACCGTCAGACTCTGCGCCTCAGCCCGCCCATTGATCACCGTCGCCGGCAGACCGAGGTCGTCGACCACCTGTTGCAGGAAGCGACAACGCTTGCCGAGGGAGTCGATAAGCCAGACGTGGGCCCCGGGCTTCCCTTTCAACAGGATCGCCAGCACCACCCCCGGAAAGCCGGCGCCGGCGCCGAGGTCGGCCCAGGTCCTGGCCTGCGGAGCCAGCGAGAGCAGCTGCGCCGAGTCCCAATAGTGTCGGTTCCAGATGTCCGGGATGGTGTCGGGCCCGACGAGGTTCATCACCGCATTGGCTTCCGTCAGGCGAGCGGCGAAGACCTCGAGGTCGGTCATGGCGGCAGGCGAGGCGCCGGTGAGGGCCTGGAACTCGGACGGGCTCATGGGTGGCGGCGCCCCTCCACCATCTTTCGGATGGTCCCCCTTCCCGTCTGCGATGGGGAGGCGACAGGGCGCCCGTCTCCTCCCCGCTTCGCGGGGAGGGGGACCGCGAAGCGGTGGAGGGGTTGGAGACTCACGCCGCGACCTTCGCCTTCTTCACGTGCGACAGCAGCGCGGTCAGGGCCCCCGGGGTCATCCCCTCGATCCGGCCCGCCTGGCCCAGCGTCCGCGGCTGGACGATTGTCAGCTTCTCGCGCACCTCGTTCGAAAGCCCGCCGATGGCGGCGTAGTCGAGGTCGACAGGGAGGGCCAGCGCCTCCTCCCGGCGCAGCGCCTCGGCGTCGGCGGCCTGACGGTCCAGGTAGCCGGCATAGCCGGCATCGATCTCGATCTGCTCGCGCACCTGACGCGACCATCCGGCGATCTCGGGACGGACAGACCGGAAAGCCTCCAGGGTCACGCCCGGGAAGGCGAGCAGATCACGGATCGACCGGCGTTGCCCGTCGGCGTTGACCCGGATGCCGAGTTCGCCCGCCTCCTTGGGGGTGAACTTGGTTTCACGTGAAACAGCGTGCGCGCGCTGCAGCTCCGCCGCCTTCGCGGACCAGGCGGCCGCCCGCTCCGCACCCACCGCCCCGGCGGCGACGCCGAGCGCGGTCAATCGTTGATCGGCGTTGTCGGCGCGCAGACTGAGACGGTACTCGGCCCGGCTGGTGAACATCCGGTAGGGCTCGGTCACACCCTTGGTGACGAGATCGTCGATCATCACCCCGATGTAGGCCTGGTCCCGACCGAGGATCATCGGTTCGGCGCCGGCTGCAGCGCGCGCGGCGTTGAGGCCCGCGATCAGGCCCTGCGCGCCCGCCTCTTCGTAGCCGGTGGTGCCGTTGATCTGCCCGGCCAGGTACAGACCCGGCCGTTTCTTGACCTCCAGCGCCGGGGTCAGCTCCCGCGGGTCGACATAGTCGTACTCGATGGCGTAGCCGAAGCGGAACACCTCGACCGCCTCCAGCCCCGGAATGGTCCGCAGGAAGGCCAGCTGGGTTGCGTCCGACACCGAGGTGGAGATGCCGTTCGGATAGACGGTCGGATCGTCCAGCCCCTCGGGCTCGAGGAAGATCTGGTGCGAGGTCTTGTCGGCGAAGCGCACCACCTTGTCCTCGATCGACGGACAGTAGCGTGGTCCGCGCCCCGAGAGATGGCCGCCGTAGACGGCGCTCTCGCCCAGATTCCCGGCGATGATCCGGTGCGTTTCGGCCGTGGTGTGGGTGACGCCGCAGGCGATCTGGGGCACGTCAATGCGGTCGGTGAGGAAGCTGAACGGCGCCGGATCGGCGTCGGCCTCCTGCCGGTCCAGCCGGTCCCAAGCGATGGTGCGGCCGTCCAGACGCGCCGGGGTCCCGGTCTTCAGTCGGCCCATGCGCAGGCCGGCTCCATAGAGGTCGGCGGCGAGACCGGTGGACGGCGCTTCGCCGTGGCGGCCGGCCGGGATCCGCTGGTCGCCCTTGTGAATGACGCCGTTGAGGAAGGTACCCGTGGTCAGCACCACGGCGGCGGCGCGCAGCTCGGTTCCGTCGCTGGCGACGACTCCGGTCACCCGGTCTCCGTCGAGGATCAGGCTCTCCGCCGTCCCGGCTCTCAGCGACAGGTTCGGTGTCGCGGCGAGCTCGGGCTGCATGGCCTCGCGGTAAAGCCGGCGGTCGATCTGGCTGCGCGGCCCCTGCACGGCCGCGCCCTTCGAGCGGTTGAGCAAACGGAACTGGATACCCGAGACATCCGCCAGCCGCCCCATGACGCCGTCCAAGGCGTCGATCTCGCGCACCAGATGCCCCTTCCCATGGCCGCCGATGGCCGGGTTGCAGGACATCTCGCCAATGGTTTCCAGCTTCTGGGTCAGCAGCAGGGTGCGCGCGCCGGTGCGCGCCGCGGCGGCCGCGGCCTCGCAGCCGGCGTGCCCGCCGCCGATGACGATGACGTCGAAGGAGTGCATGGCGGGGACATAGTCGATCAGCGGGATTTGCGCCACCGGGCGCGGTGTTTCACGTGAAACGGCCGCAGCCTACTTGCCGATGCAGAAGCTGGCGAACACTTCGCCGAGGATGTCCTCGACGCCGATCGAACCGGTGACCCGCCCCAGCGCGTCCGCGGCCCGACGCAGATCGTCCCCCGCCATCTCGGGGGCCACGTCCAGCGCGCGCCGCCCCGCCTGAACCGCGGCCAGCGCCTCCTCCAGCCGACGGCGATGGCGCTCCCGCGTGACCGCCGGGAAGTCGGCGCCGGCAAGGTCCCGCGCCAGCCGCGCCGCGATCCAGTCGTGCAGCGCCGCCAGACCTGCCCCCGTCGTCGTGCTGACGGCGATCGCCTCCCCGCCCGGCGGCGGGGCGGCGCGGTCGAGATCCGCCTTGGTCAGGACGACGAGATCGCCGGGCCTGGCATAGGAGGCGGCGACCCCCTCCGGGTCTCCGGGGGCTCGAACCCAGAGACGCAGCTCGGCCTGCTCGGCCCGGGCCCGGGCGCGGCGGACGCCCTCGGCCTCGACAGGATCGTCGGAGTCGCGCAGGCCTGCGGTGTCCGACAGGGTCACCGCATAGCCGCCGATCACCAGATCCGCGTCGAGCACGTCGCGGGTGGTGCCGGCGATCGGCGTGACGATGGCCGCCTCGCGCGCGACCAGGGCGTTGAACAGCGACGACTTGCCGGCGTTGGTCTCGCCGATCAGGACGATGCGGTAGCCCTCCCGCACCCGCTCGCCACGGCGGGCGTCGGCGAGCGCGGCCGTGAGGTTGGCGATCAGCCCGTCCAGCACCGGCCCGGCGGTGCGGGCCAGGTTGTCGGGCACCTCCTCGTCGGGGAAGTCGATCTCCGCCTCGACGAGGGCCAGCGCCCTGAGCAGGTCGCGGCGGAAGCCGGCGTAGGTCTCCGACAGCCGGCCGTCCAGCTGGCCCAGCGCCTGCGTCGCCTGGGCGGCGGTCTCGGCATCAATCAGGTCGGCCACGGCCTCGGCCTGGGCCAGATCCATGCGGCCGTTCTCGAACGCCCGCCGGGTGAACTCGCCGGGATCCGCCGGGCGCAAGCCGAGGGCGATCAGCGCCTCGCTGGCCGACTCCACCACCGCGCGACCGCCGTGCAGGTGCAGCTCGGCGCTGTCCTCGCCGGTGTAGGAGTTCGGCCCCGGGAAGCGGAGGACCAGCGCCTCGTCGATGCGGCGCGCGTCAAAAGCGAGGGTGCGGAGGCTGGCGACGCGGGGCCTGAGGCCAGGCGCGCCGAGGGCGGCGAGGGCGGCGTCGGTCGCAGGACCGCTGAGCCGGAGAATGGCGATCGCCCCCCGGCCGGGCGGGGTGGCGAGGGCGAAGATGGTGTCGGTCATGGCGAGACGTCTCCTCCCCATGAAATGAGGAGGGGGACCGCGAAGCGGTGGAGGGGTTCGATCCGGGTGCGGGGTGTGTGACGCCCGCCCCTCCACCATCCTTCGGATGGTCCCCCTCCCCGCGCAGCGGGGAGGAGATTCCGACGCGTCACTTGACCGCCGCCTCCATCAGCTTGCGAAACTGGTCCTGGGCCTGGAGGCCGAAGCTGGTCCAGGTCTTCATGAGCTCTTCCGGCTGCATGGCGGCGACGTTCTCCGCCATCCGCTTCTGCATCTCGGCGACCATGGCCTCGTTCAGCGGCGCGACGTCCGGCAGGCCGAGGAAGGCCCGCGCCTCGGCCGGCGTGCAGTCGAGTTCGACGTTGACCTTCATGATCCGTCTCCTGTTTCACGTGAAACGGCCGAGGCCGGATCAGGTGTTCATCGACTGGAAGAAGTCCGAATTGTTCTTCGACTGACGCAGCTTGTCGAGAAGGAACTCGATGGCGTCCTGCGGCCCCATCGGGTTGAGGATGCGGCGCAGGACGTAGGTCTTGGCCAACTGATCCTTCGGGGTGATGAGGTCTTCCTTGCGGGTGCCCGACTTGAGCACGTCGATGGCCGGGAAGATGCGCTTGTCGGCGACCTTGCGGTCCAGCACGATCTCCGAGTTGCCGGTGCCCTTGAACTCCTCGAAGATCACCTCGTCCATGCGGCTGCCGGTGTCGATCAGGGCGGTGGCGATGATGGTCAGCGAACCGCCCTGCTCCACGTTGCGCGCGGCGCCGAAGAAGCGCTTCGGCCGCTGCAGGGCGTTGGCGTCGACGCCGCCGGTCAGCACCTTGCCCGAGGATGGGACGGTCGCGTTGTAGGCGCGGCCGAGGCGGGTGATGGAGTCGAGAAGGATGACCACATCCTTCTTGTGCTCGACCAGGCGCTTGGCCTTCTCGATCACCATCTCGGCGACGGCGACGTGGCGGGTGGCCGGCTCGTCGAAGGTCGAGGCGATCACCTCGCCCTTCACCGTCCGCTGCATGTCGGTGACCTCTTCCGGCCGCTCGTCGATGAGCAGGACGATGAGGAAGACCTCGGGGTGGTTCTTCTCGATCGACTTGGCGATGTTCTGCAGCATCACCGTCTTGCCGACCCGCGGCGGGGCCACGATCAGGCAGCGCTGGCCCTTGCCCAGCGGGGCGACGATGTCGATGACCCGACCCGAGCGGTCCTTCAGGGTCGGGTCCTGAATCTCCATGTGCAGCCGCTCTTCCGGATAGAGCGGGGTCAGGTTGTCGAACAGGACCTTGGTCTTGACCGTCTCCGGGTCTTCCAGGTTGATCGTGTCGACCTTGAGCAGGGCGAAGTAGCGCTCGCCCTCCCGCGGCGCGCGCACGGCGCCGTGGATGGTGTCGCCCGAGCGCAGGCCGAAGCGGCGAATCTGCGAAGGCGAGACATAGATATCGTCCGGACCCGGAAGGTAGTTCGCGTCCGGGCTGCGCAGGAAGCCGAAACCGTCCGGCAGGATCTCCAGCACGCCGTCGGCGATGATCTCGACCTCCTCCTCGGCCAGGGCCTTGAGGATGGCGAACAGCAGGTCCTGCTTGCGCAGGTTGGAGGCGTTCTCGACTTCCAGCTGCTCGGCGAAGGCGACCAGGTCGGCCGGGGTCTTCTCGTTCAGCTCGGCGAGGGTGATGCGGCCATTGGGCACGATCGGTTCGCCGTCGTCCTCCTCCTCGGCTTCCTGGTCGACCATCGGCAGGTCGGCGGCGGCGACCTCGGTGGAGGGCTGTTCGCTCTCGAGCGTCTCGGCCTCGGGAGCGGTCGGATCGGTATCGCGGACGTCGGTCATGGGAAGTCTTCTTCAGGCAGGCGCGCCGGGACGCTCGCGGGGGCGAGGCGGGGCGGACTGGCGATGTGTGGCCTTGCGGCCGGCAGGAGAAGCGACGGAGTCCCGCAGGATCGATCCGGCAGGCGTCGCTGGGAGAGAGGGACCGTCCGGCGTCGCCAGGAACGGTTCGGGATCAGCGAAACCACGCCGCAGGGGTCAGGTCAAGCGCGGCCCCGCCTATGCCTGGCCGAACGTCCATTCCAGGGTCACCGACAGCACCATGACGACGGCGATGAGAAAGGGGACCTCGTTGGTCATGCGCCAGAAACGGCCTGAACGGATCGAGGTCCCCGCGACGATCTTCTTCCGTTCTCCGGCGAGGAAACCATGCCAGCCGCTGAGAGCGATCACTCCGGCCAGCTTGGCGATCATCCACGGCTGGTGGGCGAAGCTCCAGTCGGCGCCGTTCCCGCTCCGCAGCCAGAACAGCCAGGCGCCGAACACCCATGCCGCGCCCATGGCCGGCCGCAGGATGATGCCCAGCAGCCGTCCCTGCCATGTCCGCAACAGACCCTGCATTTCCGAGCGCAGGGACTCCGGCTTGCCGGCCTGCTCCACGTCGTAGGCGTAGAGCCGGGGAAGGAACAGCAGCCCCGCCATCCAGGCGATCACCGCGAGGATGTGCAGGCCGCGGGCGAGATCGTACCAGCTCATCCGGCCCTCCGCTCGGCCTGGCACGGGCAGGCCTTCCACTCGCCCCGGCAACCCGGCCCGTAGGGTGCGACGCCGGTGCGGCCCAGGGCGTTCACCGTGGCGTCGGCGAGGGCGTCCATGAACAGCGGCGTCGTGCTCACCGTCGGGACGCGCAGCCAGGGCGACACGCCGAGGTGGTGGGCCAGCTCGCGGTACTCGATGTCCAGTTCCACCAGGGTCTCGACGTGTTCGGAGACGAAGGCGATCGGCACGACGACCGCGCCCTTGCCGTCCCGCGCCGTCTGTTCGAGCGCTTCCGGCGTCGACGGACCGAGCCACTTCAGCGGGCCGACCCGGCTCTGGTAGCAGATCGCGTGGTCGACGGCCCGGCCGAGTTCGGCGAGGCGGGCCACCACGGCGGCGACGGTGCTCTCGACCTGTTCCTGGTACGGATCGCCCTTGCCCGAGACCAGCTTCTCCGGGATGCCGTGCGCCGAAAAGAGCACCCGCACCGGGCGGTCGCCAGCCTCGTCCAGCTTCGCCGCGACCGCCGCGGCCTGGGCGTCGATCCACCCGTAGGCCTCCGGGTAACAGCAGACGGTGCGGCTGTCGCCGGAACCCGCGTAGACGGCGTTCCACAGCTTCAGCGACGACGCCGAGGTGGTGGTCGAATACTGCGGGTAGAGCGGCAGGAGGACGATCTCGTCCGGCCCGAAGGCGGCGACCTCGGCGGCGGTCTCTTCGGTCAGCGGATTCCAGTAGCGCATGGCGATGAAGGCGCGGACCTCGTCGTCGGGCAACCGCGCCGCCAGCGCGGCCTCCAGCGCCGCCGCCTGTTTTCTCGTCTCCGGCAGCAGCGGCGAGCCTCCGCCCATCAGGGCGTAGTTGGCCTGCGCCGCCTTCTCGCGCCGGTTCGAGATCAGCCGCGCCAGGGGAGTGCGCACCAGTCCGGGCAGGCCGATGATCGCCGGGTCGTTGAAAAGGTTGAACAGGAACGGCTTGACCGTCGCCTGGTCGTCGGGCCCGCCGAGATTGAACAGCACCACGGCGATGCGGCGGCCCGTCAGCGGGATCATTGGGCGCCGATCCGCTTGAGGACCTGTTCGACGTGGGCGATCGGAACGTCCGGCAGTATGCCGTGGCCGAGATTGAACACCCACGGCCCCCGTCCCCAGGCTTCCAGCAGCTGGTCGACCCGGCGGTCCAGCAGCGGCCCGCCCGCGCGCAGCAGCAGCGGATCCAGCGCCCCCTGGATGGGCTTGATGGCCTGCACCCGTTTGCCCACCTCGAGCGGACAGGCGGTGTCCAGCGCCACCGCCTGAACGTCGCACTCGCCGGCGTAACGTTCGGCCAGCGCCGCCGAGCCGCGCGGGAAGCCGATCAGGGGAACGGTCACGCCGAGCTCGCGCACCCGCTTCACCAGCGCCTGATGCGGCCGAAGCACGAGTCTTTCGAACAGGTCGTCCGGCAGGCCCTCGGCCCAGCTTTCGAATATCTTCAGCGCCTGGGCCCCGGCGTCGGCCTGCATCTTCAGGTAATGGGCCGTCGCCTCGACCAGCACCTCGAGCACGGCGTCGACCGTGTCCGGCTCGGCGTAGGCGTAGGTGCGCGCCTGCGCCCGCTCGCCCTTGCCGATGGTTCGCGCCTCGCCGTCCAGCATGTAGGTGGCCACCGTCCACGGCGCGCCCGCGAAGCCGATCAGGGCGCGGTGGGGCTCCAGCTCGCCGCGCACGATCGACAGGGTCTCGCCGACCTCGCACAGGGCCTCTCCGGCCGCCGCGGTCCTTTCCCGCATCGCATCGACCGGCGGCAGGGCGCCGAGCCGCGGTCCCTCGCCGGCCTCGAACCAGACGTCCTGCCCCAGCGCCCGGGGGATCAGCAGGATGTCGGCGAAGACGATGGACGCGTCGAAGCCGAACCGCCGCATCGGCTGCAGCGTCGCCTCGGCCGCCTTGTCCGGATCGAGACAGAACTCGATGAAGCCGGGGGTCGTGGCTCGAAGCGCCCGGTATTCCGGCAGATAACGCCCCGCCTGACGCATGAACCAGACCGGCGGCCGCGACGTGGTCTCGCCGGCGAGGGCCTTCAGGAACAGGGGCGCGTCAGGAGGGGTCATGCACCCTTGGCCTTACCGGCGGCCCGGTCCGCGCTCAAGCCCGGCCGGGAGTCGCACCCCTTCCCTTCCCATCATTCGAATTGAGAAAGGGAGGAAGAAGGGAGTTGGACAGGGGACGGCGGGGACAACTGGCGGAACATTTGGTGATCCCGCCCGACCGGCGCCCGGAGGATTCACAGGGCCATCGACAGGCCCCGACCGGCTGTCGAAAACGGGGAAAAGTCCTAACGAGACCTTAACGGGCCCGCCCGCGCTGGACGCGAGCGGGCGACGCGAGCCGGGCGCCGTTCCGCCGAACCGGGATCCTCCACACCGCAGGGACGCCGCGCGGGGTCGGCGCGGGAAGACTCGCCGGAGAGGACGGTCCGGTCTCCACCGCCATCCCCGCTCGCGACCCCGGCGTGGGCTTGCTATGGAAATCGGCGCCCGCCGCGAGCGGATCGGCGCCCGGCCCCGTCCACAGGAGTCCCATCGTCATGGACAGAGCATCCCCATGAGTCCGGGCCGCTCCTCCGGGCCCTCGCGCCTGGCCACCTACTTCCACGTCCATCTGGTGTCCGACTCCACCGGGGAGACCCTGAACGCCATGGCGAAGGCCGTGGTGGCGCGTTTCGACGGCGTCATCCCCATCGAGCACATCTACGCCCTGGTGCGGTCGGACCGGCAGATGGAGCGGGTGCTGGAGGAAATCGCCTCGGCTCCGGGGGTCGTTCTTCACACGCTAGTCGACCGCGACCTCAGGGAGCAGCTGGAAGAAGGCTGCCGACGACTGGACATGCCCCAGATCGCGGCGCTGGATCCCCTCGTCGGCGCCTTGTCGCGCTATCTCGGCGCCGCGCTGTCGACGCGGGTGGGCGCCCAGCACGCGCTGGACACCGACTACTTCAACCGCATCGCCGCGCTCGACTTCGCCATGGCTCACGACGACGGGCAGGGCGCGACCGAACAGCTCGAGTCCGCCGACGTGGTGCTCTGCGGGGTCAGCCGGACGTCGAAGACGCCGACGTGCATCTATCTGGCCCACCGGGGCATCCGCGCCGCCAATGTGCCGCTGGTGCCCGGTCAGGAGGACGGCGAGCGGCTGACGCAGCTGCGCAATCCGCTGGTCATCGGATTGACCGTGTCCCCGGACCGCCTGGTGCAGATCCGCAAGAACCGGCTGGACGGCCTGAACGCGCATCGGGCCAGCGCCTATGTCGATCACGAGGCGGTGCGCGAGGAGACGGTGAGGGCCAGACGGCTGTTCGAGCGGCGCGGCTGGCCCGTGATCGACGTCACCCGCCGCTCCGTCGAGGAGACGGCGGCGGCGATCATCAACGTCCTCAACGAAAAGCGCACCCACCGCGTCGGAGCGGCCTGGTGAGCCCCGCCGGCGAACGTCTGGTCCTGGCCTCGAAGAGCGCGGCCCGCCGGGGCATGCTCGAGAGCGCAGGCGTGCCCTTCTCGGCGCAGGTCGCAGACGTGGACGAGCCTGCGATCAAGGCGGCCCACGATCCCGCCGACGCGGCCGGCCTGGCGGAAGAGCTGGCGCGGGTGAAAGCCCTGGCGGTGTCGCGGCGGGACCCTGAAGCCTGGGTGTTGGGAGCCGACCAGACGCTCGCCTTCGACGGCGGGCTGGTCTCCAAGGCCGGCTCGGCCGCCGAGGCGCGGGCGCGGCTGATCTCGATGCGCGGCCGCACCCATCATCTGCACTCCGGCGCCGCGCTGGCGCGGAACGGGCAGGTGGTCTGGTCCGGGGTCGACAGCGCCGCCATGCGGATGCGCGACTTCTCCGACGCCTTCCTCGACGCCTACCTTGCCGCCGAGGGCGAGGCTGTACTGGCCTGCGTCGGATCGTACCGGCTCGAAGGGCCGGGCGCGCAGCTGTTCGAAGCGGTGGACGGCGACTACTTCACCGTACTCGGCATGCCGCTGTGGCCGGTGCTGACCGAACTGCGTCGGGCCGGGGTGCTGTCGACGTGACCCGGATCGTGGCGGGGGTGGCCGGGAACCCGATCGGTCATTCGCTCAGTCCGGCGATCCACCACGCCTGGATCGCCGCGGCGGACCTTGACGCCGACTACCGCGCCTTCGAGCCCGCGGACGCCGCAGCTTTCGACCGATTGCTCGAGGACGGTCGGGCCGGCGCCCTGCGCGGTCTGAACGTCACCGCCCCCTTCAAGGAGCAGGCCCTCGCCCGCGCCGACGTCGTCAGCCCGACCGCTTCCGCCTGCGGCTCCGCCAACCTGCTGCTGTTCGAGGACGGACGCCTGCGGGCGGACAGCACCGACGGCGCCGGCCTCCTCGCCGCCCTGTCGGAACAGGCGCCGCATCTGCGCCTTGCAGGCGCCACGGCCGTCGTGCTGGGCGCCGGCGGCGCCGCCCGGGCCGCCGTGGCGGCGCTGCGGACGGCCGACGCCTCCGTGGTGGTGATCAACCGCACCCGGTCGCGCGCCGAGGCGCTGGCGGCGGACCTCGGCGCCACGGTCGGCGGGCCGGAGGCGCTCGCCGACGCCGCCCTCGTCGTCAATGCGCTCAGCGTCGCGCCGGACATCGATCCCGCCGCCCTGCCGGCCGGCGCCGTGCTGATGGACATGACCTACCGCCCGCTGCAGACCGCCTTCCTCGCCGCCGGCCGCGCCCGCGGGCTGGGGACGGTGGACGGACTGGCCATGCTGATCGGCCAGGCCCGCCCCTCGTTCGAGGCCCTTTTCGGCGTCGCGTCGCCGCCGATCGACGTCCGCGCGGTCGCGCTGGCCGCCATGGGAGCCCGGACATGATCGTTCTCGGCCTGACCGGCTCCATCGGCATGGGAAAGTCGACCACGACCGCCATGTTCGCCGACGAGGGCGCGCTGGTGTGGAACGCCGACGCGGCGGTGCACCGCCTCTACGCCCGCGGCGGGGCGGCTGCGGCCCCGATCGCGGAGGCCTTCCCGGGCGCGGTCGTCGACGGCGCCGTCGACCGCGACCGCCGCGCGGCGGCTCGCGGCCGGGCCGAGGCCCCCGACCGCCGGCGGGCGA
>JANJTI010000179.1 GCA_024711185.1 Brevundimonas sp.
CCTGATGCCGAACCCGAAGGTCGGCACGGTAACGCCGAACGTCGCCCAGGCCGTCAAGGACGCCAAGGGCGGCGCCGTGGAGTTCCGCGTCGAGAAGGCCGGCATCATCCACGCCGGCATCGGCAAGGCCTCCTTCACCCAGGACGCCATCGAAGCCAACGTGAAGGCGATGGTCGACGCCCTGGTCAAGGCCAAGCCGTCGGGCGCCAAGGGCTCGTACGTGAAGCGCATCTCGCTCTCGTCGACGATGGGCCCGGGCGTGAAGGTGGACCTGACCTCGGTCGGCGTCTGATCCTCGATCAAGCCTGAACAAGACAGCGGCCCCGGAGAGCGATCTCCGGGGCCGTCTTGCTGCGCGGCGGCGCGGGTCAGATGAAGCGCACCTCGACGCCCGGTCTGACCGCGGCGGCCAGCTGTTCGGCGTCCCAGTTGGTCAGGCGGACGCAGCCGTTGGAGGCGGTCTTGGCGATCTTCGAGGGATCGGGCGAGCCGTGGATGCCGTAGCTGTCGCGCGACAGCTCGATCCACACCGAGCCGACCGGATTGTTGGGACCGGCGGGCACCACAACCTTCTCATCGCCCCGGTCGTAGCTGAGCCGGGCCGGATCGTAGGTGTAGTCGGGCTCGGGGGCGACGCCCTCCACCCGGAGGGTTCCCGAAGGGGCGGGCCGCTCCGTCGAGCCGATGGTGGCGGGGTAGAAGGCGACCAGCGTCCCGGCGGCGTCGAAGGCGCGGAGCGAACGCTCGGTCTTGTCGACGACGATGCGGGCGACCTCCGGCAGGGCGTCGCCGCGCACCGCCGGGACGAGCAGCCGCTGACCCGGGGTGCGGAAATCGGCGCCGGGGTTCAGCGCCTGCAGCAGCTCCTCGGTGGTGTGGAAGCGCTCGGCGAGCCGCTCGCGCGGGCTGCTGTAGTGGGCGCCCGCGGCCGCCTGGGCCTTGAGGTCGTCGCCGGGCGGCGGGCTGAACGGACCGGCGAGATCGGCGGCGGTGGTGGTGTAGGTCGTGGTCACCGGACCGCTGTCGGACGCGACGAGGCGCTGCACGAGGGCGGCGTCGACGGAGTCCCCCTCCAGACCCTCGGCCCGGCGGAAGGCGGCCACAGCCTGGCGGGTGTTCTCGCCGGGCAGGCCGTCGATCACCCCCGGCGAGAAACGCGAGCGGTCGAGCAGGATCTGCAGGCGGACGAGCGCCGGATCGGCCCCCGCCGTCGTCGGCCTGGCCGGGTCCGCGGCCGCCTCCGCCGTGGCGGCGGGCAGGGCGCGTTCGATCTGCCCGGCGGTGAAGATTGGCGCGGCCCCGCCCGTCGCCGGCGCCTCCGGCGGCGCCCGCGTCTCCGGGTCGGGAGCGCCGCAGGCGGCGAGGGCGAGGACGGCGGCGGCGAGGATCAGGCGCATGAGGGTCCGGGACGCTATGGCGGGTCCGGGAGCAATCCCCGAGGCGACGTCGCGTTCCGGATCGGGGGTCAGCGAAGGGCGGCGACGAGCCCCTCGGCGGCGATCTCGGCCCAGCAGGCGTAGCCGGCGTCGTTGAGGTGCAGGTCGTCGCGGCCGACCCCGCCCCGTTCCAGCCCCGCCCAGTCGGCCATGGCGGCGAAACGGCCGTGCACTGCATACCGCTTTCGGCCGCCCTCAAGGGCGATGAGACGCGCCATCTCGGCGAGGCCCGGGTTGCGGCCGCGGAACGACGGGTTCGCGGTGTTTTCCGGGAGACGCTGGGGATCGACGAGCAGCACATCGACTCCGGCGGCGTCGAGAATCGCCTGGCCGCGCCGGAAGTCGGCGAAGACGTCGTCCATCGACCGGTCGCGCAGCACGTCGTTGGTCCCCAGCTGCCAGATGACGAGATCGGGGCCGACCGCCGCCACCTCGCGGGCCGTGCGGTCGGCGGTCTCCTTCGCCGTCTCGCCGCCGACGCCGCGGTTGATCACGCTCACCCCGACGCCGGGCAGGCGACGCTCGAGGCCGCTCTCCAGCAGGGGTGTGAAGCCCAGCTCCGGCCGGCTGGCGCCGACGCCCTCGATCGAGGACGAGCCCAGGGCGAGGACGGTCAGCCGGCCGGCGGCGACCGCGGCGCGGCTGCGCATCAGACCGTCGTTGCCGGAGACGTGCGCGGCGCTGACGGGGCAGGCGGCCGGCGCGACCTGCCCGAGGGCGGGGGCGGCGGCGAGCAGGGCGAGGACGGCGAGCGGGGCGGCGGCCAGACGGGCGGACTTCAAGGGTTGGGCGTTCCTGTGGCGGGATCGACGGCGGTGTCGCCGGAGTTGGAGGAGCCCTCGGAGCCCTCGGGCTCCTGGGCGGGGCGGGGCGGTTCGCCGTCGCGCGGCGGGCTGCGCTCCTGTTCGTATTCGTTCTGGCGGCCGGGGTCACGGTCGGTCATGGCGGGCTCCATCGTTGCGGGCGGCAAGGCAACGCCCGGCCGCGGCAGGCGCTCCGCAGCATCTCGTTCACCAAGCCCCTAAACCGTACCGCAAGGGGACCGAGGCAGGATGGCCGGGTCGCGACACGTCGCCCGGGGAGCCATGACCGAACAGCTGGACCTGGAGATCATCCATCCGGAAGCCCTGCGGCCGGAGGACCGGGCCGCCTGGGAGGCGATCCGGGCCGACGATCCGACGCTGGACCATCCCTATCTCGATCCCCGCTTCGCCCTTGCCGCGGCGGAGGTCCCGGGCGCAGCCCTGGCGGTGTTCCGCCGCCGCGGCGGGGCGGTCGCCTTCTTTCCCTTCCAGAGGCGCGGGCGCCTGATCCAGCCGCTCGGCGCGCCGCTGAGCGACTATCACGGCGTCGTCGCCGCCCCGGCCGACCGGTTGACCCCGGCTGCGGTGGCGCGCCGCCTGGGCGGGACGCTCCGGGTCGGCGGCTGGATCGTCTCCGACGTCGGGGAGCCGGGCTTTCTGCGCCGCGCCCGCATGACCACCGACACCGCCGCCGGCCCGCAGGTCGTGACGGACTGGCTGGACTCCCGCAACCATCGCTTCGCCAAGAACCTGCGGCGCATGGCGCGCGGCCTGGAGCGCGACCATGGCGCGGCGACGTTCGTCTGGGACGACCGGGATCCGGCCGTGCTGGAGTGGATCATCGAACGCAAGCGCGCCCAGTATCGCCGCACCCGCCGTCACGACGTCTTTGCCTGCGGCTGGACCGCCGACCTGCTGCGCCGGCTGTACGCCGCGCGGCCGGGCGGCTACGGCCTCCGCGTCGCCTCCCTCCGCTCAGCGGCCGGCGAACTGGTGGCGGCCGAGGCCTCGCTCGACGACGGCCGCACCCTGCATCTGTGGTTCCCCGCCTACGATCCCGCCTACGCCGCCTACGGCCCGGGCGCCCTGCTGACGCGGCGCGAGCTGGAGCAGGCGGCCGCCGACGGCTACCGGCTGGTCGACTTCGGCGTCGGCGACGCCGGCTACAAGTCGGCCATGGCCGAGGCGGGCGCGCCGGCCTACGAGGGACAGGCCGGCCGGACCGGGCCCGTCGCCCTCGCCGCCCGCGCCTTCGCCCGCGGCCCCGCGCCCCTTCGGGCCTTCCAGCAGAGCCTCGGCCGCCGTTTCGACATCATCAACGCCTGCGAGACCCGGGCCGCCGACTGGTGGGCCGGGGCGGCCGCGGCGGCGGCCGCCGCCCCCCGCAACACCATGGGAGCCCCGGCCAGACCGATCGCCGGAGTCCGGAGGTCGACGCCCCGCCGCGCGCCGCCGGCGGGCGC
>JANJTI010000184.1 GCA_024711185.1 Brevundimonas sp.
CGCTCCTGGACCGTCGCCGACGAGATCGAAGTCGCCCAGGGCGACGACGGCCTGAACCTGACCATGCGCGAAGACAACCAGCGTTCGCGGGCCATGTGGGGCCTGTCGCGCACCCTGGTCGACAACATGGTCGTCGGCGTCACCACCGGCTTCGACAAGACGCTGGAACTGGTCGGCGTCGGCTATCGCGCGGCGATGAAGGGCAGCCAGCTTTCGCTGCAGCTGGGCTTCTCGCATGAGGTCGACATCGATCCGCCGGCCGGCGTGACCTTCGCCGTGCCGAAGCAGACCGAGATCAAGATCTCGGGGAGCGACAAGCAGGCCGTGGGCCAGATCGCCGCCGTCATCCGCAAGCTGCGTCCGCCGGAGCCCTACAAGGGCAAGGGCGTCCGCTATGCGGGCGAGACCGTGCGCCGCAAGGAAGGCAAGAAGAAGTAAGCCATGGCCACCACTCTCAAGCAAAACGCCAAGCGTCGCGCCGAGCGCACCCGTCGCCGCCTCAAGGCCGTGGCCAACGGCCGCCTGCGCCTGTCGGTCTACCGGTCGGACAAGAACATTTCGGCCCAGATCATCGACGACGCCCAGGGCGTCACCGTCGCCTCGGCCTCGTCGCTGGAAGGCGGCAAGGGCTCCAAGGGCTCGGACGTCGCGGCCGCCGCCCGGATCGGCAAGCTGGTCGCGGAGCGGGCCATCGAGAAGGGCGTCAAGGACGTCGTCTTCGACCGTGGCGGCTACATCTATCACGGCCGGGTCAAGGCCCTGGCGGAGGCCGCGCGCGAAGCCGGCCTGAACTTCTAAGGGACGAGAAGCATGGCTCGTGAACCCAACCGCGGCGGCGGCGACCGCAATCGCCGCGACAACCGCAACGCTCCCGCCGCCGAAGGTCCGGACTCGGACATCGTCGAGAAGCTGGTGCACATCAACCGCGTCGCCGCCACCGTGAAGGGCGGCCGCCGGTTCTCGTTCGCGGCCCTGATGGTCGTCGGCGACGGCAAGGGCCGCGTCGGCTTCGGTCACGGCAAGGCGCGCGAAGTGCCGGAAGCCATCCGCAAGGCGACCGAAGAAGCCAAGAAGACGATGATCCGCGTGCCGCTGCGCGAGAACCGCACCCTGCACCACGACGGTCAGGGCCGCTGGGGCGCCGGCAAGATCATGATGCGTGCGGCCCCTCCGGGCACCGGCGTCATCGCGGGTGGTCCGATGCGCGCGGTCCTCGAAACCCTCGGCGTCCAGGACGTCGTGGGCAAGTCGACCGGCTCGTCGAACCCCTACAACATGATCCGCGCCACCTTCGAAGCCCTGAAGGTCCAGTCCTCGCCCCGCCAGGTCGCGTCCAAGCGCGGCAAGAAGGTCGCGGATCTGATGGGTCGCCGCAACGACGGCGCTTCGGCGCCCGAAGCCATCGAGAGCTGATCATGGCCAAGAAAGAACAAGCCACCGTCACCGTTCGCCAGACGGGCTCGCCGATCCGCCGCAAGGCCGACCAGCGCGCCACCCTGGCCGGTCTCGGCCTCAACCGCGTGGGCCGTGAGTCCACGCTGGAGGACACCCCCTCGGTCCGCGGCATGATCGCCAAGGTCCGCCACATGGTGGAAGTCGTCGAGAAGTAACGAAATCTCCCTCCCCCTCCGGGGGGAGGGAAGATCGCCGCTTGCGGCGATCGGGCGAGGGCGGCTATAGGCCGCCCTTCATTGCGTTCCGGGGATGTCTCTCGAGCCCTCCTCACCCGGCCGCTTCGCGGCCACCCTCCCCACCTCGGGGGAGGGAGAGTCGAACAACAGCCGAGTCCGGACCGCGTCCGGGCGCTAGCACCCGAAAGGATCAGGCACATGAAACTGAACGAAATCCGCGACAACGAAGGCGCCCACAAGAAGCGCATGCGCGTCGGCCGGGGCCCGGGCTCGGGCAAGGGCAAGACCTCGGGCCGCGGCGTCAAGGGCCAGAAGTCCCGCACTGGCGTCAGCCTGCTGGGCTTCGAGGGCGGCCAGATGCCGCTGTACATGCGCATGCCGAAGCGGGGCTTCAACAACCCTGGCGCCCTGAAGTTGGCCGAGGTCAACCTGTGGCGCCTTCAGGACGCCGTGGACGCCAAGAAGCTGGACGCCAAGAAGGAGATCAACGGCGAGGCCCTGGTGGCCGCCGGGGTGATCCGCCGCGTCAAGGACGGCGTGCGCGTGCTCGGCACGGGCGAGCTGAAGGCCAAGCTGAACCTGGTGGTCTGGTCGGCCTCCTCGGGCGCCGTGAAGGCCATCGAGGCCGCGGGCGGCTCGGTGACCCAGCAGCGCATCGAGGCCGAGGCCAAGGCCGCGGCGCGCGTCGAGAAGCGCAACGCCGCCAAGGGCAAGGCCCCGGCGCCGAAGGCCCCCAAGGGCGACGCCAACAAGGTGTCGGCCCGCGCCCGCCGGACTGCGGCGGCGAAATAAGCTGACGGGCGCCCTCGCCACGGGGGCGCCCTTCTCCTATCTGGACGCAGGCGGCGACTTCGGGTCGGATGCGCCGCGTTCTGATCAGTCGGGGTGACGACACATGGCTTCGGCCGCCGAACAACTCGCAGCAAACATGAACATGGGCTCGTTCGCCCGCGCGACCGAGCTGCACAAGCGTCTGCTGTTCACGATCCTGGCCCTGCTGGTCTACCGGATCGGCACCTATGTGCCGATCCCGGGCATCAACGCCGAAGCCTTCCTGCAGTTCTTCCAGAACCCCGACGGCCAGCGCGGCATCCTCGACATGTTCAACATGTTCTCGGGCGGCGCCGTCGAGCGGATGGCCGTGTTCGCGCTGAACGTGATGCCGTACATCTCGGCCTCGATCATCGTGCAGCTGCTCGGCGCCGTGTACCCCCCGTGGGAGAAGCTGAAGAAGGAAGGCGGCGAAAGCGGCCGCAAGCAGCTGAACCAGTACACCCGCTACCTGACGGTCGTGCTGGCCCTGTTCCAGTCGGGCGGCATCGCCATCGGCCTGAACGCCCAGCCGGGACTGATCGACCAGCCCGGCCTGTTCTTCATCGTCTCGACCATCACTGTCCTGACCGGCGGGACCATGTTCCTGATGTGGCTGGGCGAGCAGGTCACCGCGCGCGGCGTCGGCAACGGCATCTCGCTGATCATCTTCGCCGGCATCGTCGCCGTCCTGCCGGGCGCCATCGCCCGCATGTTCGGCCTCGCCCAGGAAGGCCAGATCTCGGCCTTCACCCTGCTGTTCTTCGTGGCCATGGCCGTGGCCGTGGTGGTCTTCATCGTCTTCATGGAGCGCGCCCAGCGCCGGCTTCTGATCCAGTATCCCAAGCGCCAGGAAGGCAACCGAATGGCCGGGGGCGAGCGCTCGTTCCTGCCGCTCAAGGTCAACACCGCCGGCGTCATCCCGCCGATCTTCGCCTCGTCGCTGCTGATGCTGCCGACGACGGTGGCGCAGATGACCGCCAACGCCAATCTGCCCTCGTGGATGAGCTGGCTGCCGATCGTCACCGCCGAGATGCAGCACGGCCGGCCGATCTTCATGCTCTTCTACGGCGCGCTGATCATCTTCTTCACCTTCTTCTACACCTCGATCACCTTCAATCCCGAGGACACGGCCGAGAACCTTCGCAAGTACGGCGGCTTCCTGCCGGGCATCCGCCCGGGCAAACGTACGGCGGAGTATCTCGACTATGTGCTGACCCGTCTGACCGTCATCGGCGCGGCCTACATCACCGCGGTCTGTCTGGTCCCGGAGATGCTCATGGCCAACTCAGGCATGGGGCCGATGGTCATCGGCGGCACCTCGATCCTGATCGTCGTGTCGGTGACCATGGACACCGTCGCCCAGATCCAGTCGCACCTGCTGGCCCACCAGTACGAAGGCCTGATCAAGAAGGCCAAGCTGCGTGGCCGTGGCCGCGGGACGACGGCGCCGGCGCGTCGCTGATCGCCAACGCTCGGGGAGGGCGACGATGAACCTGATCCTGTTCGGGCCGCCCGCGGCCGGCAAGGGCACCCAGGCCAAGCGTCTGGTCGACGCCCGCGGCATGATCCAGCTGTCCACCGGCGACATGCTGCGCGCCGCCATCGCCTCGGGGTCCGAACTGGGCCTTAAGGTCAAGGACGTGCTGGCCCGCGGCGACCTGGTCACGGACGAGATCGTCATCGCCCTGATCGAGGCGCGCCTTCCGGAGGCGGAAGCCGCCGGTGGGGCGATCTTCGACGGCTTCCCCCGCACCGTCGCCCAGGCCGAGGCGCTGGACGCCATGATGGCCGGACGAGGCAGCCGCATCGACCGCGTGGTCCGGCTGTGCGTTGATGACGAGGCCCTGACCGCGCGCATCGGCAAGCGCTTCGCCGAGCAGGGCCGGCCGGACGACAATCCGGACACCTTCAGGGAGCGGCTGGCGGTCTACAACCGCAACACGGCGCCGCTGCTTCCCTATTACGAGGCGCAGGGCAAGCTGGTCGAGATCGACGGCATGGGCTCGATCGACGAGGTGTCCCGGGCGCTGGACGCCGCCCTCGCCTGACAGGCTGAACGGCGGCTGACCCTTCCGGCCTCCGGCGCGTTCATGCCGCATGTGGCAAAGTCGGCGCGTGAACATGGCCCTGCAGACCCTGAAGCGGCCGCCGGTGCGGAACCTCGGCGTGGCCGCCGCGATCGCCGCCCTGCACGTCGGCGTCTTCCTCGTGATCGCCCGGACCCAGCCGTCGCCGCCCGTGGTCCTGCCGCCCGTCATCGAGGCCGTGCTGTTCCGCCCGCCGCCGCCCGAGCCGCCGCCCCCGCCGCCCGCTGAACCGGCGCCCGAGGCCGGCGGCGGGGCCCCGGCCGCCGCCTCCCGCATCCATACGCCGCCGCCGCGGCCCGAGGCCCGGCCCGAGCTTCCGTCTCCTCCGGTGCAGGCTCCAGCTCCGGAGCTGACCGTCGGGATCGCCCCCGCGCCGTCGCCGACACCCGGCTTCGGCCAGGGCGGGGAAGGGACCGGCACGGGCAGCGGCGAAGGCGCGGGCTCCGGCCCCGGCTCGGGCATGCCGTTCATGATCCTGCGCGGCCCCAGCCTCGCCGAGGTGCGTCGCGAGCATCCACGCGCCGCCCTGGCCGCCCGCCAGTCGGGGCGCGCCGAGATGTCGTGCGAGATCCGCCTCGACCAGCGGCTCGAGAACTGCCGTCTGCTGCGCGAGACTCCGGCCGGCCTCGGCTTCGGCGAGGCGGCCCTGCGTTCGGCCGGCTACTTCCGGGTGCGGCCGCCCATGCGCGGCGGCGAACCGGTCGCCGGCCAACGCGGCGTCTTCGGCGTGGAGTTCGGCCCGCCCCGCCGCTAGAGTCCGCCCCGCTGGGCCGGACTCCCGTTGACGGAAACTGAATCCCCTGTATAAGGCGCGCTTCCGCGAAGGGCGCGTAACGCTCCTGGTCTGTTGACCGGAGCGTTTGTTGCGTCCGCACACGCGTATCTGGAGAGCTTCGTGGCCCGTATCGCTGGCGTCAACATCCCGACCAACAAGCGCGTCGAAATCGCGCTTCAGTACATCCACGGCATCGGCCCGGCCGCTGCGAAGGAGATCACGTCGAAGGTCGGCATCGAGCCGGCGCGTCGCGTGAACCAGCTGACCGACGCCGAGGTCCTGCAGATCCGCGAGACCATCGACCGCGACCACACCGTCGAGGGCGACCTGCGTCGCGAGACCTCGATGAACATCAAGCGCCTGATGGACCTGGCCTGCTACCGCGGCCTGCGTCACCGCAAGGGCCTGCCGGTCCGCGGTCAGCGCACGCACACCAACGCCCGCACCCGCAAGGGTCCGGCCAAGCCGATCGCCGGCAAGAAGAAGTAAGAGAAAGACCTGACCGATGGCCAAGGAACCGGGTCGCGTTAAGCGCCGCGAACGCAAGAACATCACCTCGGGCGTGGCGCATGTGAACGCCAGCTTCAACAACACCATGGTGACCATCACCGACGCGCAGGGGAACGCCATCTCCTGGTCGTCGGCCGGGCACATGGGCTTCAAGGGCTCGCGCAAGTCGACCCCGTACGCCGCCCAGATGGCGGCCGAGGACGCCGGCCGGAAAGCCGCCGAGCACGGCGTGAAGACGCTCGAGGTCAACGTCTCCGGTCCGGGTTCGGGCCGCGAGTCGGCCCTGCGCGCCCTGCAGTCGGTCGGCATGACGATCACGACCATCCGCGACGTGACGCCGATGCCGCACAACGGCTGCCGTCCGCCCAAGCGCCGCCGCGTCTAAGCGACGACGCCGACTACCTTTCTGCGCCGGTCCCGCCTTTCCTGACGAGGCGAGGGGGATCGGCGAAACCCGTTTCGAGGGACACCTATGATCGAACGTAACTGGCAAGAGCTGATCCGTCCCGAGAAGCCGCAGATCGAGGCGAGCTCCGACCCGCAGCGCAAGGCGCGCCTGGTCGCCGAGCCCCTCGAACGCGGTTTCGGCGTGACGCTCGGCAACGCCCTGCGCCGCGTTCTCCTGTCGTCGCTGCAAGGCGCCGCCGTGACCGCGATCCAGATCGACGGCGTCGTTCACGAATTCTCGTCGCTGGAAGGCGTGCGGGAAGACGTCGTCGACATCGTCCTGAACATCAAGCAGCTGGCCCTGCGCATGCATGCCGAGGGTCCGAAGCGCATGACCCTGCGCGCCACCGGCCCCGGCCCGGTGACCGCCGGCCAGATCGAGGTCCCGGCCGACATCGAGGTGCTGAACCCGGATCACGTGATCTGCACTCTCGACGACGGCGCCTCGGTGCGCA
>JANJTI010000277.1 GCA_024711185.1 Brevundimonas sp.
GCCGGTCGCGCAGGAGGACGTCGCCGCCAGTCTCGACCAGGTCCGCACCCTGGCCGCGGCCCCGGACCGACGCATCGTCTACGTCGGCCGTCCCGGGCCGGCGCTCGCGACGCTCAAGTCCGCCTTCTCCAACGTCACCCGGGTGGACGAACTCAAGGGTCTCAAGCGGCTCAAGCTGCGCCCCGCCGACGGCGTGGTCGTGGATGCGGCTGTGGCCAGGCCGGACGCGCTGCTCACGTGGCTGAAGACGGCCGGGCGGCCGGTCGTCCTCTTCATCCACGAGACGCTGGCGCCGGCCGACGAGCGACGGCTCCGGCTCGCGGTGTTCTCCGGGCTGGCGCGCATCGCCCGCTCCCCCGCCCAGCTCCTCGACCAGGCGGCGCTGCTCCTGCACGAGCCGGTCGAGAACCTGAATCCGGCGGCGCGAGACAACCTCGGTCAGGTGCGCAAGGTCGACCCGATCCTCACCGGCCGCACGGCCCTGGTGATCGACGACGACATCCGCAATATCTTCTCCATGGCCAGCGCCCTCGAGGAGTTCGGCGTCGGCCTGCACTACGCCGAAAGCGGTCGCGCCGGCCTCGAACTGCTGAACCAGCACCCCGACGTCGACATCGTCCTCGTCGACATCATGATGCCGGACATGGATGGCTACGAAACCATGCGCGAGATTCGCGCGGACGCCCGTTTCGCCGAACTGCCGATCATCGCCGTCACCGCCAAGGCCATGAAGGGCGATCGGGCCAAATGCATCCAGGCCGGCGCTTCCGACTACGTCTCCAAGCCCGTCGACATCGACTTCCTGATTTCGGTCATGCGCGTGTCGATCCAGCGGGCGGACGCGCACCGTCTCGCCCTGCCCGAACAGGCTGGCGCATGACCCCTCCTTCCGACCCGCCGGAGGCCAGGGGCCTCAAGGCCCGGATCCTCATCGTCGACGACGACGAGCGGAACGCCTTTGCGGCCACCGAGGCCCTGAAGGTGCTCGGTCATGACCTCCGGGTGGCGCGCTCCGGCCCCGATGCCCTGAGGCTGCTGCTCACCGAAGAGTTCGCGGTGATCCTGCTCGACCTGCACATGCCGGGAATGGACGGCTACGAGACCGCGCGCCTGATCCGCGAACATCCGCGGACCCGGGACACGCCGATCGTCTTCGTGACCGCCGTCTTCCGCGACGAGACCCACATCTTCCAGGCCTACCAGGCGGGCGCCGTTGACGTGGTGTTCAAGCCGGTGGACCCCTTCATCCTGCGGTCCAAGGTCTCGGTGCTCGTCGACCTCTACCTGAAGACGCTGCAGGTTCATCAGCAGGCGGCGGAGCAGACACGCCTGCTCACCGAGAACGCCGCGATCGCCGAGGCCCGGCTGGCGGCCGAGATGGAGCTGCGACAGACCCGCGAGCGGCAGGACGCCATCCTCCGGTCGCTGCCCGTGGTCTTCACCTCGCGGGCGCGCCAGCACCCCTTCCCCGCCCTGTTCGTCAGCGACAGCATCGCGCCGCTCACCGGCTTCGAGCCGGCCCGCTTCATCGAGGACCCCGAGATCGGTCTCGGCCGCATCCATCCAGGCGACGTCCAGTCGGTGATCGATTGCCTCATGCAGGCCAGCGAGACGGGCGCCTATGCTTGCGAATACCGCTGGATGTGCGCCGATGGTCAGTACCGCATCTTCCTCGACCAGGGCGTCTGGGTGCCGGACGAGACCGGGGCAGAAGGCGAGATCTTCGGCACCCTGCTGGACGTCACGGAACGTCGCCGTCTCGAGGAACAGCTGTCGCACGCCCGAAAGATGGAGGCGGTGGGCCAGCTGACCGGCGGCATCGCCCACGATTTCAACAATCTGCTCACCGTGGTTCTGGGCAACGCCGACATCCTTCTGCGCCGGGTCGAGCAGCCGTTCGAGCGCCGCCAGCTGGAGGCGATCCGGCTCGCCGCCGACCGCGGCCAGACGCTGACCCGCCAGTTGCTGGCCTTCGCGCGGCGGCAGGCCCTGACTCCGGAAGCGGTCGATCTCAACAGGCTGGTCGACGAGTTCCTGCCCCTCATCCGGCAGGCGATGGGCGACGCCGTCGCCCTCGACTGGCGGCGCAGCACCGAACCCGTGTTCGTGATGGTCGACGCCAACCAGCTGGAGAACGCGCTGCTCAACCTCGCCGTCAACGCCCGCGACGCGATGGAGGGCGCCGGTCGTCTGGCGCTACAGGTCGACCAGGCCGACGGTTTCGGCGTGGTCACGGTGACAGACACGGGCTGCGGCATCCCGGCCGAAACCCGCGAGCGCCTGTTCGAACCCTTCTTCACGACCAAGGAGGTGGGGCGCGGGTCGGGGCTGGGCCTGTCGCAGGTCTACGGCTTCATCCAGCAGTCCGGCGGACGCGTCGAGATCGACAGCGCCGTCGGAGAGGGGTCGACCTTCCGGCTGATCCTGCCGCTGACGGAGCAAAGGCCGGTGGAGGCCAAGCGGGTCGAGCTGGACGAGGAAGCGCCCCACGGGACCGAGCGCCTCCTCATCGTCGAGGACGACCCGTCGGTGCTGGGCGTCAGCTTCGAAACTCTCCAGGGTCTCGGCTACCGCTGCGAATACGCCATCGACGCCGAAGGCGCCCTGGCCCGCCTCGCGGCCGACCCGGATTTCGACCTGCTGTTCTCCGACGTGGTCATGCCCGGCAAGGTCAACGGCATCGAGCTCGCGCGACGCTGTCGCGAGTCCTACCCCGGCGTCGCCATACTGCTGACCTCGGGCTACGTCGGGGAAGAGGCTCTGGGCGATGTCCGCGAGTTCGACTTCATCGAGAAGCCCTACGCGCGCTCCACCCTCGCCCACCGCCTGCGCTCGATCCTCGACGCCCGACATCAGGCGAAGGCCGCGGCGACGGTCTAGCCCGTCGGCGGCGCTCAGCCGAACCGGGCCGCCAGCCAGTAACCGGCGGCGGCGGCCGCGGCGGTGAGGAGGGTGCCCCAGGCGACGTCGATCAGGGTGACGTGCAGCGGCCAGACCTTGAGCGTGGCCTGGTTGGTCAGGTCGTAGGTGGCGTAGGCCACGAAGCCCAGGGCCCCGCCCATGATCGTCGCCCGTATCAGCGAGCCGTCGCGCAGGGCGGGGCTCACGGCGATGAAGACGATCCCGGTCACGTAGATCAGGTAGAAGGCGACCGCCGCCCGCATGTCGGGCTTGTCGGCGAGCAGCTCGCCGATGGCCGGCCGATAGAGCCGCGGCCCGACCTGGGTGAGCCAGATGGCGTCCAGCACGGCCATGGCCGCGCCGCTCCCGATGAAGGCCCAGAGGTAGCGCATGTCGATCTCCTTTCAGAGCGGCTTCGGGGGACGGGGGAAGAAGCGCGACACCCGCGCCTGGTAGGCCCGGTAGGCCCGGGGCCGCGAGCGGATCATCTCCGCTTCCAGCATCGGCACGCCGCTGACGTGGTTCAGAAGCCACCACATCATCAGCGCCGCCGGCAGGGTCAGCCAACTGACCGGGACGGCGGGATCGAAGGCCATGACCGGCCAGGCCAGCCAGACCAGCCATTCGAAGAAGTAGTTCGGGTGCCGGCTCCATCCCCACAGGCCCCGGTCGGCGACCTTGCCCCGGTTGGCCGGGTCGCTCCGGAAGGCCGCCATCTGGCGATCGGCCAGCGCCTCGCCGCCGATCGCGAGCAGCACGATCGCCGCCGCCAGTCCATCGCGCAGGTCCAGCCCGGCTTCGGGCCGCACCGCCGCCGCCCGCACGGCCAGCACCAGCACGACGACCGTCGCCGCCTGGATCATCAGGAACCGCCACGCCTTCGCGTTCCACCCGCCCCATTCGGCCTTGAGACGCTCGTAGCGGGGATCCGGGCGGTCCGCGGTCGCCGTCCGCCGGGCGATGTAGCCGCCCAGCCTCAGCCCCCAGACCGCGATCAGCCCGGCCGCCAGCGCCTGGCGGGCGAAATCGGCTTCCGGCGCGGGCCAGAGGGCGGCTGTCGCCGCGATCAGGCCGGCCGACGCCGCCCAGATGGAATCGACCCAGCCGCCGTCGCCGGTCGCGCGCGCCACCGCCCACGCCGCCGTGAGGGCGGCGGCCGAGGCGACGGCGGCGAGCAGCAGGACGAGCATGGGCGTTTCCGGCGGATTTGCCCTCAGCTACGCACGGGGCGCCCCGTCGGATGCGGCGCGCCTCAGAGCTTCACGAAAGGCTGCAGCATCCGTCCCAGCCAGCCGTCCAGCAGGATCTGGCCGTCCAGCGCCGCCACGCACAGACACGGTTCCTCCGAGACCACCCGCGGCTGGTGCAGGGTCTCCTCCCCGGCCTCCTCGAGGTCGCCGACGTCGAACCGGTGCGTCTCGGTCGCATAGGCCCCTTCCAGAACGCAGGTCAGCTCCACGCCCCCGTGGGTGTGGCGTGGCGTCTTCCGGCCGGGCTGGATCTCCAGCAGGATCACCCGGCAGTCGCCGTCGCGCGGCGCATGCACGTCGCGCACCCGCACGCCGGGGCCGGTCCAGCGCCACGGTCCGAGGGCGTAGCGGCGCAGGGGCTCGGGCAGTCCGGGCATGTCGTTGAAGGGCGGCGCAGCCTCGGCCTGCCCGGAGTCGACCTCGGCGCGCGCCAGCACCCGCGCCAGCGCATCCGCCGACATCGGCTGCGGCTCCAGGTCCTCGAGGAGCCGCCCGCCGACGCCCTGCAAACGTCGGGCGACCGCCGCAACGCGGGGACGCAGCGCAAGATGGGCGGCCACGACCACCGCCTCCGGCGGGCTGAGCGTCCCGGCCGCCCAGGATAGCAGGCGTTCGTCGGACACGTTGTGCTGCGCCGCGTTCATGGAGATTCCCTCAACGGTTCCAGCGCGATGCGAAGCTTGATCATGGCCTTGCGGATGCGGGACTTCACGGTCCCCAGCGGGAGGTTCAGTTTGCGGGCGATCTCGGAGTGGGCGTCGCCCTGGAAGAAGGCAAGCCGCAGCAGGTCCAGTTGCTCGGGCGGCAGTTGCGACATGGCCGCGGTGAGACGCGCCGCCTCCTCCGCCTCCGACAGCTGGGCGTCCGGCCATTCGGGCTCCTCGGGCGCCAGGCTCATTTCCGGCGCAGGCAGCGGCCGCGACTCCTTGCGCAGCGCATCGAGCCGGCGGTTGCGCGCGATGGTGAATATCCATGTGGCCGCGGAGGCGCGACGCGGGTCGAACAGGTCGGCCTTGCGCCACACCGTCAGCATCGCGTCCTGGGCGAAATCCTCGGCCGCCCCGGGCGGGGCTCCCGCCCGCATCAGATAGGCCTTCAGCCTCGGAGCGAAATGCTCGAACAGCCGCGCGAAGGCGTCGCGGTCTCGTGTCGCCGCCACCGCCTCGATCAGCCGGCCGTACTCGTCGGCGCCGCCGCTCACGGCGCGCCTCTCGAGGGCGGGGGCGATTTCGATCTGGCCATGCATGCCCGGCTTCTACGTCGCCCGCGGGCGATCGGATTTCGACATCCAACGAAGGAGTCGCCGCGTATCGGACCCGAAAATCTCTCCGGAGTCTCCATGTCTGTCGTCGCCCCCGGCCCCGAAAGCGATCGCCGGCTGAACATCGCCGTGATCGGCTCCGGAGTCTCGGCCCTGTCGTGCGCCTGGCTACTGGCCGGAAAGCACGACGTCGTCGTCTACGAACGGGCCGACCGGCTGGGCGGGCATTCCAACACTGTCGAGGTGCGCGGCCCCGACGGGACCCGCACCGCCGTCGACACCGGCTTCATCGTCTTCAACGAGGTCACCTACCCCAACCTGGTGGCCCTGTTCGACCACCTCGGCGTTCGCAGCCGGGCCACCGACATGTCCTTCGCCGTATCGCTGGACAAGGGCGGCTTCGAATACGCCGCTCCGGCCCTGTTCGCCCAGCGCCGCAACGCTTTCCGGCCGCGCTTCTGGAGCATGCTGGCCGAGATCATGCGCTTCTATCGCGAGGCCCCGGCCTGCCTCGGCGTTCACGCCGATCCCGACCTCACCCTTGGCGAATATCTTCGGCGCGAAGGCTTCAGCGAGGCCTTCCGCGACGATCACCTTCTGCCCATGGCCGCGGCGGTGTGGTCCTCTCCGGCGCACACCCTGCTCGACTATCCGGCGGAATCCTTCATCCGGTTCTGCAGCAATCACGGGCTGCTCAAGCTGGTCGGTCGGCCGGTCTGGCGAACGGTCGAGGGCGGCAGCCGGAGCTACGTGGCGCGCCTGGCGGAGCGCCTCGAGCACGTCCGGCTGGCGAGAACCGTCAGCAGTATCCGTCCCGCGGAGGGCCAGGTGGAGGTGCGGGATCTGCAGGGCGGCGTCCAGCGCTTCGACCACGTCGTGATCGGCGCCCATGCCGACCAGGCCCTTTCGATGCTGGCCGAGCCGACACTCCGGCAGCAGGAGCTTCTCGGCGCCTTCCGCTACAGCCGCAATCTGACCGTGCTGCACTCGGACGCCGGGCTCATGCCGAAGCGCCGGCGCGCCTGGGCCGCATGGAACTACATCGGCGTCGAAGACGGTTTGTGCGTCACCTACTGGATGAACCGCCTGCAGGGCCTTGCCGGCCAGGACCTCTTCGTCACCCTCAACCCGCCGCGCCCCCCCAGACCCGAGACCCTCCTGCGCACCGAACTGTACGAGCACCCGATCTTCGACCCGGCCGCCATCCGCGCCCAGCGGCGGCTGTGGGAGTTGCAGGGCCAGGGCGGCATCTGGTTCTGCGGCGCGTATTTCGGCGCGGGCTTCCACGAGGACGGCCTGCAGGCAGGCCTCGCGGTCGCCGAGCAACTGGGGGGCGTGCGTCGTCCCTGGACGGTCTCCGGCGAAAGCGCCCGCATCCACCTGGGCGCGGCCATCCGGCTACAGGAGCAGGCCGCGTGAACTCGGCGCTTTACAGCGGCGATGTCGTCCATACGCGGCTCCGCCCCCGGCGACACCGCCTGCGCTACCGCGTCTTCTGGCTGCTGCTCGATCTGGCCGAACTCCACACTGTGGACGCCGGATTGCGGCTCGTCTCGCACAACCGCTTCAACCTGCTGGCCTTCCACGACCGCGACCACGGCGACGGGTCCGGCCGGCCTCTCCGCGAGCAGATCGTCGGCCTGCTCGCGCGCGAGGGCGTCGACATCGGAGCGGGCGCGATACGGCTGCTGACCATGCCGCGGGTGCTGGGCTACGTCTTCAATCCGATCAGCCTCTACTACTGCCACCGACCGGACGGGGCGTTGGCGGCCATGGTCTACGAGGTGACCAGCACCTTCGGCGAACGTCACGCCTACGTCCTGCCCGTGTCCGACGAGGACGCGGCCGGCGACCGGATCCGACAGCGGGCGGACAAGCGCCTGTACGTCTCGCCGTTCATGGGCATGGGCATGCGCTACGGCTTCCGCGGGCGAACGCCGGCCGACCTGCTTACCCTGCTGATCGACGGCTTCGACGAGGAGGGTTTGCTGATCGCCACGGCCATGCGCGGGCGTCGCCTGCCGCTCGATGACCGCACTGTGCTCGCGACCGCGTTCTCGATACCCCTCCTCACCCTCAAGGTGACCGCCGGTATCCACTGGGAAGCGCTCCGGCTCTGGCTCAAGGGCGTGCCGCTCACCTCCCGTGTGCTGCCGCCGACGCCTCCGCACGCCGCCGGGACGCGGCCGGGTTCGACGGCCTGTCCCCACGCCGGCGCCTCCGGCTACAGGGCGGTGTAGGCCGTCTTCGTCCAGGTGAAGAACTCCACCGCCGCGAAACCCTGCTCGCGCGGTCCGTAGCTGGACTTCTTCGTGCCGCCGAACGGCACGTGGTAGTCGACGCCGGCGGTCGGCAGGTTGACCATCGTCATCCCCGCCTTCGACCGCCGCTGGAAGTCTCGGGCGTGCTTGAGCGAACTCGTGACGATCCCCGCCGACAGGCCGAACTCGACCCCGTTGGCGATCTCCAGCGCCTCTTCGTAGCTCTTCACCCGGATGGTCGAGGCGACGGGGCCGAACACCTCCTCGGAGTTGATGCGCATGCCGGCGGCCGTGTCGGCGATCAGGGTCGGCTGCACGTACCAGCCGGGCGTCTCCGGCTGCAGCCGATCGCCGCCGACGACCACCCGGCCGCCCTCGCCCCGCGCAATTTCGACGTAGCGGTAAGAGGTCTCCATCTGCGCCTCGCTGACCGCCGGACCGATGTTAGTGGCGGGGTCGAGCGCCGGGCCGACCTTCAACCCGCGCAGCCGCTCGGCCAGGGCCGCAACGAAGCGGTCATGGACGCCGTCCTGCACGATCAGCCGGCTCGACGCCGTGCAGCGCTGGCCGGTGGCGAAGAAGGAGCCGTCCAGGGCGATGGCCACGGCCCGATCGAGGTCGGCGTCATCCAGCACGATCAGCGGGTTCTTGCCGCCCATCTCGAGCTGCACCCGCGCCTGCCGCGCCGCCGCCCCCGCAGCCACGCCGGCGCCGACCGACTGCGAGCCGGTGAACGACAGGCCGTCGACATCGGCATGATCGACCAGCGCCTGCCCCACGTTCCCCCGGCCGACGACCATGTTCAGAACCCCCTTCGGCAGGCCGGCCTCGTGGAGCACGGCGACCAGCGCCTCGGCCGTCGCCGGCGTCGGCCCGGCCGGCTTCAGCACCACCGTGTTGCCGAAGGCCAGCGCAGGGGCCGCCTTCCACGCCGGAATGGCGATGGGGAAGTTCCACGGCGTGATCAGGCCGAACACTCCGACCGCCTCGCGCCGGGTCTGCACCTCCACGCCCGGCCGCACAGAAGCGAGGTTCTGGCCATGCAGGCGCAGCGCCTCGCCGGCGAAATACTTCAGGATGCGCCCGGCCCGCACCGTCTCGCCGATCCCCTCGGCCAAGGTCTTGCCCTCCTCGCGCGACAGCAGGGTCCCGATCGACTCGCGCCGCTCCATCAGCAGGGTCCCGGCGTGGTCGAGCACGTCCGAGCGCACCTCGGGCGAGGCTTCGGCCCACCCGGGGAAGGCCGCCTTCGCCGCCGCCACCGCGGCGTCCACCTCCGCCTCGCCGCCCTCGGGGCGGCGCGCGACGACTTCGCGGATGTCCGACGGGTTCAATCCCTCGCTCGGCCGCTCCGCCGCGACCTTCTCGCCGTCTATCCAGTGGCAGAGCTCGAGAGTGTCGGTCATGGGTTCCTCCGGCGGACGCAGGTCGGCACTGGTACAGTGGCCACGCCGCCGCGTCAGCCCCGGCTCAGTCGGCGGTGAGGTGCTCACGGTCGCCCGGACCCGCGGCCGGATCGGGCGCGGCCGCCAGCGGGGCCGGCCCGCGGCCCAGCGCCGTCGCCAGCGCCTCGCGGTCCAGCACGCCCTCCCACCGCGCCACCACCAGCGTGGCCACGGCGTTGCCGACGAAGTTGGTCAGGGCCCGGCACTCGCTCATGAAGCGGTCGATGCCGAGGATCAGGGCCATGCCCGCCACCGGCACCGACGGGACCACGGCCAGCGTCGCCGCCAGGGTGATGAACCCGGCCCCGGTGATCCCGGCCGCCCCCTTGGAGCTCAGCATGGCCACCAGCAGCAGCAGGATCTGGTCGCCGAGGCCCAGTTCGATGTTCATGGCCTGGGCGATGAACAGGGCGGCCAGCGTCATGTAGATGTTGGTGCCGTCCAGATTGAACGAATAGCCGGTCGGCACCACCAGCCCGACCACCGACTTCGGGGCCCCCGCGCGCTCCAGCTTCTCCATCAGGCTGGGCAGGGCCGCCTCCGAGGAGGAGGTGCCGAGCACCAGCAGCAGCTCGGCCTTCAGATAGGCGATCAGCCGGAAGATCGAGAAGCCGAAGGCGTGCGCCACGAGCCCCAGCACGCCGAGCACGAAGACCAGCGCGGTCAGGTAGAAGGTCGCCACCAGGGCGGCCAGGTTGACCACCGACTGCAGGCCATAGGCGCCGATGGTGAAGGCGAAGGCCCCGAACGCCCCGATCGGCGCGGCCTTCATCAGGATCGCCACAAGCCGGAACACCACCTGCGACAGCGACTCCAGCGCCCGCGTCACCGGCCGCGCCGGCTCGCCCACCAGCGCCAGGGCAAGGCCGAACAGGATGGAGATGAACAGCGTCTGCAGGATGTTGCCGCTGACGAAGGCCCCGACCAGGGAATCCGGAATCACCCCCAGCAGGAAGCCGGTGATCGTCGTCTCGTGGGCGGCCTGGGCGTACTGGCTGACCGCCCCGGCGTCGAGCGTGGCGGGATCGACGTTCAGGCCCCGCCCCGGCTTCACCACATTGGCGATGATCAGCCCCACCACCAGGGCCAGGGTCGAGAAGGTCAGGAAGTAGGCGAAGGCCCGCCCCGCCACCCGTCCGACCGACCTGAGGTCGCTCATTCCCGCGATGCCGGTGGAGATGGTCAGGAAGATCACTGGCGCGATGATCATCTTGACCAGTTTGATGAAGCCGTCGCCCAGGGGCTTCAGGTCACGGCCCAGATCGGGCCACAGATAGCCGACCAGACCGCCCGCGAGGATGGCGAGGAGGACGAGGAAGTACAGGCTGCGCCAGAACGGCCGCGGCGGCGGCGGCGCGACCGGCTCCGGCGCAGACGCCTTGCGCCCGCGCGTTGCCGCGCCCGTGGTCCCCGGCTTCCGCGCCATCTCGCCCCCTCGTCCGAACCGCCAGCATGGGCGGAATCGGACCTGCCGGCTAGCGTTCCGCCGCGTCCAGCGCCAGTGCGATCGCCCCCAGCGGACCCGCGCGGCCGCCCAGCGCCGGCGGCTGCACGAAGGCCTCCGCGTCCGCGGCGATGCGGTCGCCGGTGGCGTAGCCGCCGAGGCTGTCGATCAGGCCCCGGCGCAGGCGCGGAAACAGCCACGGCTGCCCCTCCGCCACCCCTCCGCCGATCAGGATGCGCTCCGGACAGGTGGTGAGAACGAGGTTGTGCAGCATGCCGGCCAGCGCCCCGACCGCCGTCTCCCACGCCGGATGGTCCGCCGGGACCTCGTCCCCCGGCCGCCCCGCCCGCGCCGCGATCGCCGGGCCCGAGGCCAGACCCTCGACGCAGTCGCCGTGATAGGGGCAGACGCCCGGCCAGTCGTCGCCCGGCCGCCGCGCGATTCGCAGATGCCCCGCCTCGCTGTGGCCCAGCCCGCGCACTGTTCGCCCGTCAACCACAGACCCTACGCCGATGCCGGTGCCGACGGTGACGTAGGCGTAGCTGCGCAGTCCCTGCGCCGCGCCCCAGCGTCCCTCCGCCAGCGCCGCCCCGTTGACGTCGGTGTCGATCGCCACCGGACAGTCCAGCCCGGCGCCGAGCGACAGCAGGTCCGCCCCGCGCCAGCCCGGCTTGGGCGTCGCGGTCACTCGCCCGAAGTGCGGCGACGCCGGATCAAGTTCGAGCGGCCCGAAGCCGGCCACTCCGAGGGCGCGGAATCCCGGCCCGGCCCGCCAGCGCGCCAGCACCCCGCGGATCGCCGCAAGCGTCTCGTCCGCGCCGCGCGTCGGCAGCCGGACCTCCTCGACGATGTGGTCCGGTCCCGTCGCCAGCAGGCACACGCACTTGGTGCCGCCCAGTTCGACGCCGGCCGCCGGCGCTGCTTGCCTGTCCTCGCTCATCCCCCCACCCTGCCCCGGGCCGCGCCTTCGGACCATCCCCCTGCAGGGCTTGGCGCCGGGCGATTCCGCCGTCACAGGTGCTGCCCATGGGCGACGAGCGCGACGCGGTGCTGGACGGACTGGAGGCCGAGGCCATCCACATCCTGCGCGAGGTCGCGGCCGGACGCGAGCGGCCGGTCATGCTGTTCTCGGGCGGCAAGGACTCGGCGGTGATGCTGCACCTGGCCCGCAAGGCCTTCTTCCCGGCGTCGCCGCCCTTTCCCCTGCTCCAC
The DNA here is from genome assembly GCA_024711185.1 of Brevundimonas sp. Lineage (GTDB taxonomy): Bacteria > Pseudomonadota > Alphaproteobacteria > Caulobacterales > Caulobacteraceae > Brevundimonas. The sequence goes on from JANJTI010000277.1 coordinate 11,775, forward strand.
GTCGACACGACGTGGAAGTTCGCCGAGATGTACGCCTACCGCGACGCCGCCGCCGAGGCCGCCGGAATGCGCCTGATCGTGCACCGCAATCCCGAGGCCGAGGCCGCCGGCGTCAATCCGTTCGACCACGGCCCCGCGGTCCACACCGATCTCTGGAAGACCGCCGGCCTGAAGCAGGCGCTGGACCTGCACCGCTTCGGGGCCGCCTTTGGCGGGGCCCGCCGCGACGAGGAGAAGAGCCGCGCCAAGGAGCGCATCGTCTCCGTCCGCTCGCCCGCCCACGGCTGGGATCCGCGCACCCAGCGGCCGGAGCTCTGGAGCCTGTACAACACCCGCGTCTCCGGCGGCGCGTCGCTGCGCGTCTTCCCCCTGTCGAACTGGACCGAGCTCGACGTGTGGCGCTACGTGCGCCGCGAGAAAATCGCCCTCCCGAGTCTCTACCTCGCCG
>JANJTI010000312.1 GCA_024711185.1 Brevundimonas sp.
CGCGCCGACGCCGGCGAAGTCGCTGTCGGCATGGGCGTGGCCGCCCCCCCCGCCGCCGGCATGGCTGGGGACGACGATGGCGCGGGTGATGCCGCCGAGGCGGGCGACGGGCAGGGTGATCGACCACGGATCCAGGCCGTAGCTGACGTCGAACGAGGCGCTGATCGAATTGGCCCCGTTGCGCAGGTCGTCCGAGCCGCCGACGGAGGAGATTTCCGAGCCGCCGAGGCCCGAATCCACCGCCACGAGGCCGGGCGAGACCACCTTGCCGCGGGCGTCGATCACCGTGGCGCCGGACGGGGCGGCGCCGGTTCCGACCGAGACCACGCGGCCGTCGCGGATGACCACGGTGCCGTTCTCGATCACCGAGGTTCCGGTCAGCACCCGGCCGCCGGTGATGGCGGTCAGCTGCTGGGCTGCGGCCGGGAGGGCGAAGGCGGTCGCCGCGGCGGCCGCGAGGATGAGGGTCCTGAGGCGCATCAGCGGGCTCCCTGCGGAACGTTGGCGGCGGCGAGGCCGTAGCCGGGCTGGCCCAGCTCGTAGTCGGACAGCGGCTGGTAGGCCGGGTTCATTCGGTCGTAGGCGAGGCCCCCGTCGACGAAGACCTGGTCGGCCCGGGCGTAGACGCTGAACGGATTGGCGCTCCAGATCACCACGTCGGCGCGCTTGCCGGCCTCCAGCGAGCCGGTCTGGTCGGCGATGCCCAGCGAGCGGGCGGGGTTGAGGGTGATCCAGCTGATCGCCCGCTCCTCGGAGATGTTCATGCCCATGCGGCGACCGGCGGCCAGCGCGGCGGCGGCCTCCTGGTTGAGGCGCTGGGTCAGCTCGGCGTCGTCGGAGTGGATGACCGCGCAGCTGTTCGGCGGCGCGTCGACGAGGGCGGCGTTCGCCTCCACCGCGTCCAGCGCCTCCATCTTGAAGCCCCACCAGCCGGTCCACATGTCGGCGCAGATGCCCTCGCGGGCCAGGGTGGGAGCCAGCTTGTAGGCCTCGATGGCGTGGTGGAAGGCGGTGATGCGGAAGCCGAACTCCCTCGACAGATCAATCATCTGGGCCATCTCGTCGGCCCGGTAGCAGTGATTCTGCACCAGGATCGAGCCGTCCAGCACGCCGGCGAGGGTCTCGTTCTGCAGGTTGCGGGTCGGCGGCGAGCCCTCGCCGTCCTCACGCCACTTGTCCCACTTCGCCTTGTATTCGCGCGCCGCGATGAAGGCGGCGCGGTAGCCGGCCATGTTGCCCATGCCGGTGGCCGGGCTCTGGTTGCGGCCGCCGTAGACGCGCGAGGGGTTCTCGCCGCAGGCCATCTTCAGGCCATAGGGCGCGCCGGGCATCTTCATGCCCTGCATGGTTACCGAGGGCACGTTGCGGACGGTCACGCCGCGACCGCCGAACAGGTTGGCCGAGCCGGGCAGGATCTGGAGGGTGGTCACGCCGCCCGCGCGGGCGGCGTTGAAGCCCGGATCCTGCGGCCACAAGGAATGTTCGGCCCAGACCTGGGCCGTGTTCGGGCTGGTGGCCTCGTTGCCGTCGCTCATGCCCTGCACGCCCGGCGAGGGATAGACGCCGAGGTGGGAGTGCACATCGATGATGCCCGGGGTGACGAAGCGGCCGCGGGCGTCGACCACCTGGTGGCCGGCGGGGACGGGAGTCGAGGCGTCGCCGACCGCCGCCACGCGGCCGTCGGTGACGACCACCACGCCGTTGTCGATGCGCTGGCCGGCGCCCGTAAACACCGTGCCGCCGACGATGGCCATGTTCTGCCGCGGCAGGCCGCGGTAGGTCGAGGGGAAGGGATCGGGATTGGCCGCGGCGTCGAGGCCGGGGGCGAGGGCGGCGCGCTCGCGTCCGCCGTTCGAGGCCGCGTCGTCTCCGTTCGCGGCGTCGCGGCCGGTGGTGGCGCAGGCGGCCAGGGCCGCGCAGGCGAGGGCGGCGAGGCTGGCGCCCCGCAGGCGGTGAAGTCTCATCGAAGCATCCCCTGCTGCGCCCCGGGTTCGGGAATGGGGCGCCGGTCGGCCGGGATTAGAAATGGCTCGGCCTCGTCGCGACAAGGCCGGAAACATTACAAGTCTGTAAGGCGGCTTCGGATGTCATCGATCGTCAGTCCGGCGACCGAGATCGTCTTGGTTCGGGACTGTCCGCCGCGCTCCAGACACACGGCGGATTTCGGAACGCCAAGAGCCCTGGCCAGCAGCTTGAGCAGGGCCGCGTTGGCCTCGCCCTCGATCGGCCGGGCGCGCACGCGGACCTTGAGGACGGGACACCCCTCGGCGTCCGCGTCCCAGCCTTCGATGCGGTCGGCCGAGGCGCCCGGCGTCAGCCTCACGGCCAGCCGGGCGACAGGATCAGCCAAGAGCCGCCATCAGTTCCGGCACGGCCGTCTTGTAGTCGGCGACCAGGCCGTAGTCGGCGACCTGGAAGATCGGCGCGTCCGGGTCCTTGTTGATCGCCACGATGACCTTGGAGTCCTTCATCCCGGCGAGGTGCTGGATGGCCCCCGAGATGCCGATGGCGATGTACAGCTGCGGGGCCACGACCTTGCCGGTCTGGCCGACCTGGTAGTCGTTCGGCGCATAGCCGGCGTCGACGGCCGCGCGCGAGGCGCCGACGGCAGCGCCCAGCTTGTCCGCCAGCGGATCCATGACGGCGTGGAACTCCTCGGCGGAGCCGAGCGCCCGGCCGCCCGAGACGACGATCTTCGCCGCGCCCAGTTCCGGCCGGTCAGACTTGACCATCTCCTCGCCCACGAAGTTCGTCTTCGGCGCCTCGCCCCCGGCGACGGTCTCGACGCTCGCGGAGCCGCCCTCGCCGGCCGCCGCGAAGGCGGTCGAGCGGACCGTGATGACCTTCTTCGCGTCCGAGGTCTGGATCGTCTCCAGCGCGTTGCCGGCGTAGATCGGGCGCACGAAGGTGTCGGGGGCCACCACCTCGACGATGTCCGAGATCGGGGCGACGTCCAGCTTCGCAGCGATACGCGGGGCGTAGTTCTTCCCGTCGGTGGTGGCGGGGGCGAGGACGGCGTCGTAGCCGGCCGCCAGCGGCACGACGGTGGCCTCGACCGCCTCGGCCAGGGCCTTGCCCAGGCCCGCGCCCTCGGCCAGCAGCACCTTGCGCACGCCGGCGATCCTCGCGGCGGCGTCGGCGACGCCCTGCGCCCCCTGTCCGACCACGAGGACGTCGACGTCCCCGCCCAGCTGGCCGGCGGCGGTGACGGTCTTGTGGGTGGTGTCGCGAAGGGCCGAGCCGTCGTGGTCGGCGATGACGAGAACGGCCATTACAGGACTCCCGCGGACTTGAGGGTTTCGACCAGTTCGGCGGCCGAGGCGACCTTCACGCCGGCGGCGCGCTTCGGCGGCTCGGTGACCTTCTGGACCTTCAGGCGCGGGGCGACGTCGACGCCGTAGTCGGCGACCGCCTTCATGGCGATCTCCTTCTTCTTGGCCTTCATGATGTTGGGCAGGCTGGCGTACCGCGGCGTGTTGAGGCGCAGGTCGACGGTGACCACCGCCGGCAGTTCGGCGGCGAGGGTCTGCAGGCCGCCGTCGATCTCGCGCGTCACCGTGGCCTTGCCGCCGCCGATCTCCAGCTTTGAGGCGAAGGTCGCCTGCGGCCAGTCGAGCAGGGCGGCCAGCATCTGGCCGACGGCGTTGTTGTCGCCGTCGATGGACTGCTTGCCCATCAGCACCAGGTCGGGCTTCTCCTCCTCGACCACCGCCTTCAGCACCTTGGCCACGGCGAGAGGCTCGAGGTCGGCGTCGGACTGGATCAGGATCCCGCGGTCCGCGCCCATGGCCAGGGCGGTGCGGATGGTCTCCTGGGCCTGGGTGACGCCGATCGAGACGACGACGATCTCGGTCGCCGTGCCGGCGGCGTGGTGCTCCTTGCCTTCCTTCAGGCGCACGGCCTCCTCGACGGCGATCTCGTCGTAGGGATTCATGCTCATCTTGACGTTGGCGAGGTCGACGCCGCTCTGGTCCGCCTTCACGCGGGCCTTGACGTTGTAGTCGATCACCCGTTTGACGGGGACGAGAACCTTCATTGCGCTATCCACAAAGTCGCCGGAATGTTGGGTCAGGCAATAGGTACCCCCCGCCCGGCCTGTCAACGTAACGCGGCGTCAACGCGCCAGCTTCCGGATCGTCCCATGCACCGTCTCCTGACCATGAAGCGGCTCAGCGTCCTGTTCCTGTGCACCTTCGCGGTGGCGGTGGGGCTGACCTTCGCCTGGCAGAATCTGGTCAAGGCCCCCGAAGAGCGCTGCGAGGCCGACGGCAAGTGGTGGGACCGCGAAGGCCGGGTCTGCGCCCAGCCGATCTCCATCGCCGAGATCACCGGCCGGCCCATCGGCGTCAGCCGGGCCGAGGCCTCCGACGCCAAGAACCGCGAGCTGATCGCCATCGAGGACCAGCTGCGGGCGCGGAAGGCCGAACGGGACGCCGACGTCGCCCGGCAACGCGCCGCCCTGGCCGGGCAGCGCTGATCAGCGCGTCGCGCCCGGCGCCCATTTGACGTCGTCGGCCCCGTTGGCGTTCGCCCGGCGCGCGGCGACGAACAGATGGTCCGACAGCCGGTTGAGATAACGGACCGCGGCCGGAGTCACCCCCTCCCCCGCTTCCATCAGCCGCACCGCCTCGCGCTCGGCGCGACGGCACACGGTGCGGGCGAGGTGCAGATGCGACGACAGGGCCGAGCCGCCGGGCAGGATGAAGCTGTCCAGCGCCTTCAGGCTGTCGTTCATCCAGTCGATCTCCTGCTCGAGCCGCTCCACCTGGCTGTCGAGGATGCGCAGCGCTTCCCATTTCGGCGGCGGATCCAGCGGCGTGGCGAGATCGGCGCCGAGGTCGAACAGCTCGTTCTGGATCCGCCCCAGCATGGCGTCGATGCGGTCGTGCTGCCCCGAGTGCAGCCGGGCCACGCCGATCACGGCGTTCAGTTCGTCGACCGCGCCGTAGGCCTCGACGCGGGCGTCGGTCTTCGAGACCGGCGCGCCGGAGGCGAGCCGGGTCTGACCGGCGTCGCCGGTCTTCGTGTAGATGCGGTTGAGGACGACCACCGGCTCAGGCCCCGTGCGTGGACTTCCACCACATGCCGGCGACCAGCAGGATCACCGCCACCGCCTGCAGGGCGACGCGCAGCCGCATCAGCCTGTTGGAGCGCGAGCGGGCTTCCGGCCCCTCCTGGTAGAGGGACCAGATGCCGAAGCCGAGGGTGACCGCCACTGCGCCGACGGCGAGCAGGATGAGGATGTCGAACAGGTCCATGCCCGCCATCCTACGACCGCCCGATCAGTAGCGGTAGTGCTCGGGCTTGAAGGGGCCGGCGACCGGCACGTTGATGTATTTCGCCTGCTCGTCCTTCAGCACCGTCAGCTTGGCGCCGAGCTTGCCGAGGTGCAGGGCCGCGACCTTTTCGTCGAGGTGCTTGGGCAGGGTGTAGACCTGGTTCGCGTAGGCGGCCTTGTTGGTCCACAGCTCGATCTGGGCGAGCGTCTGGTTGGTGAAGCTGGCGCTCATCACGAAGGACGGGTGACCGGTTGCGTTGCCCAGGTTCACCAGACGGCCTTCCGACAGCAGGATGATCTTCTTGCCGTCGGGGAATTCCACGTGGTGGACCTGCGGCTTGATCTCGTCCCACTTGAAGTTCTTCAGGCCGGCGACCTGGATCTCGGAGTCGAAGTGGCCGATGTTGCAGACGATGGCGTTGTTCTTCATCGCCCGCATGTGGTCGACGGTGATGACGTCCTTGTTGCCCGTGGCGGTGACGAAGATGTCGGCGTCGGCCGCAGCCTCCTCGAGCGTGACGACCTCATAGCCTTCCATGGCCGCCTGCAGGGCGCAGATCGGGTCGATCTCGGTGACCTTCACCCGGGCGCCGCCCTGGCGCAGCGAGGCGGCCGAGCCCTTGCCCACGTCGCCGTAGCCGCACACCACCGCCACCTTGCCCGACAGCATGACGTCGGTGCCGCGACGGATGGCGTCGACCAGGCTCTCGCGGCAGCCGTACAGGTTGTCGAACTTCGACTTGGTGACGCTGTCGTTGACGTTGATGGCGGGGAAGGGCAGCTCGCCGCGCTCGGCCATCTGGTACAGGCGGTGCACGCCGGTGGTGGTCTCCTCCGACACGCCGCCGATGGCGTCGCGGATGGCCGAGTAGAAGCCGGGCTTCTCCTTCAGGTACCGCTTCATCACGGCGAAGAGGGCCTCCTCTTCCTCGTTCTGCGGATTATTCAGCACCGAGGCGTCCTTCTCGGCCTTCGGGCCGAGCACGCACAGCAGGGTGGCGTCGCCGCCGTCGTCGAGGATCAGGTTCGGGTAGCCGCCGTCGGCCCATTCGAAGATCTTGTGGGCGTAGTCCCAGTACTCCTCCAGCGTCTCGCCCTTGACCGCGAACACCGGCGTGCCGTTGGCGGCGATGGCGGCCGCGGCGTGGTCCTGGGTCGAGAAGATGTTGCACGAGGCCCAACGCACCTCGGCGCCGAGAGCTTCCAGCGTCTGGATCAGCACCGCCGTCTGGATGGTCATGTGCAGGGAGCCGGCGATGCGGGCGCCCTTCAGCGGCTGCTCCTTGCCGAACTCGGCCCGCAACGCCATCAGGCCGGGCATTTCGGTCTCGGCGATGGCGATCTCCTTGTTGCCGTAGTCGGCCAGGGAGATGTCGCGGACGATGTAGTC
>JANJTI010000328.1 GCA_024711185.1 Brevundimonas sp.
CGGCGGCCGACGTGCTGACCACCGTGGTCTCCAGCGCTCCCATCCACTTCGTCTTCGACGGCTCCGAGGCGGTGCTGCTGAAGTACCAGCGTCGGGCGCGCCAGGGCGCCGCTCCGGTGCAGGTCCGGCTGCAGGATGAAACCGGTTTCGCCCGGTCGGGCACGCTCGACTTCACCGACAACGCCGTAGACACCGCCTCGGGCGTCATCCGGCTGCGGGCGGTGATCCCCAACGCCGACGGCTTCCTGAAGCCCGGCATGTTCGGCCAGGCGCGCCTCGCCGGGGCGGGGACCTATGAGGCGATGCTGGTGCCCGACGCCGCCGTCGCCACCGACCAGGCTCGTCGCATCGTCTATGTCGTCGGGGCGGACGGCTCGGTGGCGCCGCGCCCGGTGGAGCTGGGTCCGCTCGTCGACGGCCTCCGTGTCGTCCGTTCCGGCCTGAGGGCGACCGACCGTGTGATCATCAACGGCGTCCAACGCATCCAAGCCTCCGGCATGAAGGTCCAGGCCCGCAATGGCCGCATCGAGCCGACGGCGCAGGAGGCGCAGGCCCCGGTGACGACGACCGCGCCGGCCTCGACCGCGACCTTCGCCAACAGCCTGTCGGGCGACTGAGCCGATGAACATCTCCCGCTTCTTCATCGACCGGCCGATCTTCGCGGCCGTGATATCGGTGTTCATCACCCTGATGGGGGTGTTCGCCTATCCGCTGCTGCCGCTGTCGCAGTACCCGGAGATCGCCCCGCCGACGATCACCATCAACACCGCCTACCCCGGCGCCTCGGCCGAGACCCTGGCCGAGACCGTCGCCGCGCCGATCGAGCAGGAGGTCAACGGCGTCGAAGGCCTGCTGTATCTGTCCTCCTCGTCGACCTCCGACGGGGCGGTGGCGATCACCGTCACCTTCAATCCCGGCACCGATCTGGATGCGGCGCAGGTGCTGGTCCAGAACCGGGTCGCCCTGGCCGAGCCGCGGCTGCCCGAACAGGTCCGCCAGATCGGCGTGACGGTGAACAAGCAGGAATCGGGCTTCCTGATGATCCTGGGGCTGACCTCCCCGGATCGCAGTCTCGATAACGACTACGTCGGCAACTATGCGCAGTCGGTGCTGCGCGACCGGCTGCTGCGGGTCGAGGGCGTCGGCAACGTCCAGGTGTTCGGCGGCGGCAACTATTCGATGCGGGTGTGGATCGACCCGGCCAAGGCCGCCGCACGCAACCTGACCGGGCCCGACATCGTCGCTGCCCTGCGGGCCCAGAACGTGCAGGCCGCGGCCGGCGCGATCGGCCAGCCGCCTTTCGCGACCAACGCCGCCGCCTTCCAGCTGCCGGTTCAGGTTCAGGGCCGGCTGAGCGACCCGGAACAGTTCAACGACATCGTCCTCAAGACCGACGCCGAGGGCCGGGTGACGCGGGTCCGCGACGTGGCGCGGGTCGAGCTGGGCGCCCAGGACTACGGGATCCGCGGCTTCTTCGACGGCCAGCGCGGCGTCGGCATCGCCATCATCCAGCAGCCGGGCGCCAACGCCCTGGGCACCGCCGAGCGCGTGCTGGAAGAGATCGAGGCGGTCCGGCCCGACCTGCCGCAGGGCATGGACGTCCACATCGCCTACAACCCGACGGAGTTCGTCGCCGCCTCGGTGGAGTCGGTGCAGCACACCCTGTTCGAGGCGGTGATCCTCGTCGTGCTGGTGGTCATCGTCTTCCTGCAGACCTGGCGCGCGGCGATCATCCCGATCGTGGCTATCCCGGTAGCGCTGGTGGCGACCTTCGCCGTCCAGCTGATGCTCGGCTTCTCGATCAACTCGCTGTCCCTGTTCGCCCTCGTGCTGGCGGTCGGCATCGTGGTGGACGACGCCATCGTCGTGGTCGAGAACGTCGAACGCTACATCCGCCAGGGGCTGACCCCGCGTGAAGCCGCCCACCGTTCGATGGAAGAGGTCTCCGGCGCCCTGATCGCCATCGGCCTGGTGCTGGTCTCGGTGTTCGTGCCGACCATGTTTGTGCCGGGCATTCCGGGCATCTTCTATCGCGAGTTCGCCATCGTCATCTCGACGGCGGCGGTGGTGTCGCTGCTGGTTTCGCTGACCCTGTCGCCGGCCATGGCGGCCCTGCTGCTCAAGCCGCACAAGGGGCATGACGACCACGCGCGCAAGCCTGGCCTGCTGGGCACGGCCGTGCACTATGCCGGCTGGGCCGGGCGGCAGTTCAATGAAGGCTTTGACTGGCTGTCCGACAAGTACGGCCGCCTGACCGCCCGCCTCGTGCGCACCGTCGGCATCGTGCTCGTGGTCTATGTCGGCCTGCTGGCTCTCACCGGCTGGCGGCTGATGGACACCCCCTCGGGCTTCATCCCCGAACAGGACCAAGGGTTCCTGATCGGCGTCGTGCAGTTGCCGCCGGGCGCCTCGCTTGAGCGCACGGAGGCGGTGATGACCCGGGCTTCCGAGATCATCAAGGGCACCGAGGGCGTGGAGGGCATGGTCGCCTTCGCCGGCCTGGACGGCTCCAGCTTCTCGTTCGGCTCGAACGCTGCGACCATCTTCGTCCGGCTCGACGCCTTCGACGAGCGCAAGACGGCCGAACAGTCGGCGGCGGCGCTGGCCGGCGCAATCACCGGCGCCACCTATGGCATCGAGGACGCCAACATCTTCGTCATCGCCCCGCCGGCGGTGCAGGGTCTGGGCAACGGCAACGGCTTCCAGCTGATGGTGCAGGACCGCTCCGGGGCCGGCTATCGCGCGCTGGAAGGGGCCACCTTCGCGATGATGGGGGCGGCCGCCCAGGCGCCGGACCAGGTGCAGCAGGTGTTCTCGACCTACAACACCGGCTCGCCCCGCATCGCCGCCGACGTCGACCGCGACCGGGCGCTGATGATGGGCGTCCAGCCCGCCGACGTGTTCGGCACGCTGGGCGTCTATCTGGGATCGTCATACGTCAACGACTTCAACTTCCTCGGTCGCACCTTCCGGGTGACGGCCCAGGCGGAGCCGACGTCGCGCGACGACATCGCCGACATCGCCAACCTGAAGACCCGCTCGGCCTCGGGCGCCATGGTGCCGATCGGTTCCGTCGCCACCCTGCGCGAGGACTCCGGCCCGGCCCGGGTGGTGCGCTACAACCTGTTCCCGGCTTCCGAGCTGCAGGGCCAGGCGGCGCCGGGCGTATCGTCCGGCCAGGCCATCGCCACCATGGAACAGCTGGCGCAGGCCACCCTGCCCCCCGGATTCTCCTACGAGTGGACCGGTCTGGCGCTGCAGGAGAAGGCTTCGGCCGGCGGCGCCACGGTAGTCTTCGCCCTGGCGGTGGTGTTCGTCTTCCTGGTCCTGGCCGCCCAGTACGAGGCCTTCACCCTGCCGCTGGCGGTCGTACTGATCGTGCCGATGTGCATCCTCGCGGCCATGCTTGGCATCAACCTCCGGGGCCTCGACAACAATATCCTCGTCCAGATCGGCCTGGTGGTGCTGATCGCCCTTGCGGCCAAGAACGCCATCCTGATCGTCGAGTTCGCCAAGCAGGCCGAGGACGAGGGGCTGAACCGCTGGGACGCCGCGGTGCGCGCCGCACGGACCCGCTTGCGTCCGATCCTGATGACGTCCTTCGCCTTCATCTTCGGCGTCGTGCCGCTGATGCTGGCCACGGGGCCGGGGGCGGAGATGCGCCAGTCGCTGGGCACCTCGGTGTTCTCGGGAATGCTGGGGGTGACCCTGTTCGGGCTGATCTTCACCCCCGTGTTCTACGTGATCTGCCGCTGGCTGGCCTCGAAGATGCCCAAGGCGCCGGAGAAGGCGCGCGCCGTTCCGACCACCGAAGGCCTTCCCCCTCACCTCGAAGCCCAGTCCGCCGCACCGCGGACGGGAGACGCCTGATGACGCAACGACCCTCTCTCCGGTTCCTGACCGCAACCGCCGGCGCCAGCCTCCTCCTGGCCTCGTGCGCGGTCGGGCCGAAGGCGCCCGACGCCGCCCTTCCCCCCCAGGCGTCGGGCGCCTTCATCGGGGCCGCCAGCCCCTCCGTGTCCGCCGAAGCGGCCCGCGACGACTGGTGGCGGCTGTACCAGGACCCGGCGCTGGACGCGCTGGTCACCGAAGCGCTGGCCGGCAACAACGAACTCGAGGCGGCGGCCGCCAACCTCCGTCGCGTCCGCGCGGCGCTGGGCGAGGCCCGCACCGGTCGCCTGCCCGGGACGACGACCACTGCAGCCTTCAGCACCGGCCGCCCCTCCGCCGCCACCGTGCCGGGACTGCCCGCCGGGGCTGAGGCGCCGGAGACGGACACATACGACGTCGGGCTGGACGTTTCCTACGAGGTCGACCTGTTCGGCCGGGTCGGGTCGGTGATCCGCGCCGCCCGCGCCGACGCCGACGCGGCCGCGGCCGCGCTCGACGTGGTCCGGGTCAGCGTCGCCGCCGAGACCGCCCGCGCCTACGCCGACGCCTGCTCGGCCAACGCGCGCATCGATGTGGCCCAGCGCACCGTCGAACTGCAGACCCGGACCATGGAGCTGACCCAACGGCTTCTCGACGCCGGTTCCGGCGACGGCCTGGACGTCGCCCGCGCCCGCTCGGCGCTGGAGACCACCCGCGCCTCGCTGCCGCCGCTGCGCGCCGCGCGCGACGGCGCCCTGTTCCGCCTCGCCACCCTGACCGGCCGTACGCCGGCGGAGACCAGCGCCGCGGCCCGGAGCTGCGCCCGGCCGCCGCAGCTCTCCCGGCCGATCCCGGTCGGCGACGGCGCACAGCTTCTCGCGCGCCGGCCCGACGTACGCCGGGCGGAGCGCGACCTCGCCGCGGCGGCGGCGCGGGTGAATGTGGCGACCGCCGACCTGTTCCCGCGCATCACCCTCGGCGCCGGCCTTGGCGCCACGGCCCTCGAGGCTGACGGTCTGGGCGACAGCGAGAACTTCCGCTTCAGCGTCGGACCGCTGATCAGCTGGTCCTTCCCGAACGTTCTCGCCGCCCGGGCGCGGATCGAACAGGCCGGCGCGGCCTCGGACGCGGCTCTGGCGCGCTTCGACCAGACGGTGCTGGTCGCCCTGCAGGAGACCGAGACAGCGCTGGCCGAATACGCCAACGAGCTGGACCGCCGGTCGGCGCTGCAGGCCGCGCGCAACCAGGCCGCCGAGGCGGCGCGGCTGTCGCGGCTGCGCTTCGACGCCGGAGCCGACAGCTTCCTGTCGGTGCTCGACGCCGAGCGGACCCTGGCCGCCGCCGACGCCCAGCTGGCGGGCTCCGAGGCGCTGGTCACGACCTATCAGATCTCGCTGTTCAAGGTGCTCGCGGGGGGCTGGGCGGGCGAGATCTGAAGCGGACTCCTATCCTCGCGCAGTCCGGGGCTTGACGGCCCGCAACCGGTTCGTCACCGTAATCGCACTCATCAAGACCGGCTGAGGGATAGGCCCTTTGACGCCGGGGCAACCTTCCAGAACCACCCAGTTCTGGAGATGGTGCCAACTCCTGCGAGGCTCCCCGGAGCCGCGAGAGATGAGTGAAGGGAACGGCCCCGCGCGCGGGGTCCGGGCGTCTTCACGGGTCCTCACGCCGGAGTTGGCTCGCCCCGTCCGATCTCGTTGAGAGATCGGAGCGCACCGTGACGCCTGACTGGCCCATCGACGAAGCCCCCGGACGGGATGTCCGGATCCCTGTCCCCGACAGCTTCCGGCTGGAGTCCGGACAGCGTCTGACCGGGCCGGTGACCGGCCGGCTTCATGGTCGGGGAGAGGGACCGCTTGTGGTCGCAGCCGGCGGGATTTCGGCGGACCGGCGCGCGGCGCGCTGGTGGTCGTGGGCGGTGCGGCCCGGCGGCCCGATCGACCTCAACCGCTTGCGGGTGCTGGCGCTCGACTGGGCTCCCGGCATGCAGGAGCCCGGCCTGACCGTCACCACCACCGATCAGGCGAGGCTGCTCGCCGTCCTGCTGGACGGCCTGGGCGAGCCTCGCGTGGACGCCTTCGTCGGCGCCTCCTACGGCGGCTGCGTGGGGCTGGCCATGGCGGCGGCCCTGCCGGAGCGCGTCGGCGCGCTGGTGGCGATCTCGGCTCCCCACCGGTCTCACCCTTCCGCCACCGCCTGGCGCGGCGTCCAGCGCCGCCTGCTGGCCTTCGCACTTGACTGCGGCCGGGAGGCGGAGGGGATCGCGCTGGCGCGCCAGCTGGCCATGACCACCTACCGCACGGCCGAGGAGTTCGGCTGGCGCTTCGCCCCGACGCCTCCGGCCGCGGCCGGTGAGCCGTATCCGGTGTGTGACTACCTGATCGCCCGCGGCGAGGCCTATGCAGGCGCCACCTCTGTCGACCGCTGGACCAGCCTGTCCGACTCACTGGACCGGCATTTGGTGCGGCCGGAGGCGATCCGCTGTCCACTCACCGTGATCGGCTTCCCGTCCGACCGGCTGGTCCCGATCGAGGACCTGCGCGAGCTCGCCCGGCGCGCCGTGAACCTGCGCCGCCTCGTCGAGGCGCCCTCGATTTTCGGCCACGACGCCTTCCTCAAGGAGCGCGAGTTCGTCGGCCGCGAGCTGCACGACGCCCTGTCCTCCCTCCCCGCCCAGACCCGCGAGATCGCCGCATGACCGCCCTTGCCGCACCCCACCCCTGCACCACCGCTGCGCGCCATGGCGTCGACGCCGATCCCACCCACGGCGCGGTCATGCCGCCGCTCTACCTTTCCTCGAACTTCAGTTTCGAGGGTCTCGAAGGAAAGCGGCGTTACGATTACACGCGCTCGGGCAACCCTACCCGGGACGTGCTGGCCGGGACGCTGGCGCGGCTGGAGGGCGGTTGCGGGGCGGTGGTGACCTCCAGCGGCATGGCGGCGGTCGATCTGGCGCTGTGTTCGCTGGAGCCCGGCGATCTGCTGATCGCGCCGCACGACCTCTACGGCGGGACCCATCGGCTGCTCTGCGCCCGCGCGCGCAAGGGGCATTTCGAGGTCGCCTTCGTCGACCAGAATGACCGCGCGGCGCTGGACAAGGCCTTGGCTCGCCGGCCGAAGCTGGTCCTCATCGAGACGCCGTCGAACCCGCTGATGCGGGTGGTCGACATCGCCGACGTCTGCGCGCGGGCCCACGCCGTCGGCTGCAGAGCGGCGGTGGACAACACCTTCCTGTCGCCGGCCTTGCAGCAGCCGCTCCTGCTCGGCGCCGACCTGGTGATCCACTCGACGACCAAATACATCAACGGCCACTCCGACGTGGTCGGCGGCTGCGTGGTGGCGAAGGACCCGGCCGACCTCGAGCAGCTGACCTGGTGGGCCAACTGCACGGGCGTGACCGGGGCGCCATTCGACTCCTGGCTGACCCTGCGCGGGGTGCGCACCCTGTTCGCCCGGGTGGAGCGACAGCAGGCGACCGCCGCGCGCATCGCCGAGCGGCTGGCGCTCCACCCGGCGGTCCTGACCGTCCACTATCCCGGCCTGCCGCACCACCCCGGCCACGCCGTCGCCTGCCGCCAGCAGGCGGGCTTCGGCGCCATGCTCAGCTTCGAACTGGCGGATTTCGAAGCGGCGCGATGTCTTGTCGAGCGGCTGGGGGTCTTCACCCTGGCCGAGTCCCTCGGCGGGGTGGAGAGCCTGGTCGCTCATCCGGGACTGATGACCCACGCTGCGATGACGCCGGAGGCCCGGCTCGTCGCCGGCATCTCCGACGGCCTGCTCCGGCTGTCCGTCGGACTGGAGCATCCCGAGGACCTGCTGGCGGACCTGTCCCGGGCGCTCGCACCCCTCGCCGCGCCGCTCGCCGGCGAAGCCGCCTGAAAGGACCCCGCAGATGACTGCGCTTTCCTTCCGTCCCGACGCCCCCGACGCCGCCATTCCCGGTGGAGACGAACCGGTCGCCTTGCTGCAGCTGGATCTGAGCAACCCGGCCGAGGCCGCCTCCGCCGTATATCGCGAGATCCGGCGTGGGCGGCGCGTGGTCGCCGTCGCCTGTGGCGGCGCGGAAGCCCCTCTCCTGCTGGCGCGGGCCCTCGACGCCATCGGTGTGGACGCCGTTCCACACGCTCCGGGCGAAAGCCTGGTGCGCGAGGGCGCGACGATCGTCCCGGGGCCCGCGACAGCGCCGACGCAGTCACGGCCGGCCGGAGGCCGGCCGCTGCGCGTGGCTCTCGCGGGCTGCGGCGTGGTCGGCGGAGGCGTCGCGGCGCGCCTGCTGGCCGATCCGCGCTTCGAGCTGGTGGGCGTCCTGGTCCGGAACCCCGATCGTCGTCGCGACGTCGCGACGCCGCGGGAGCTGCTGCTGACGGATCCTGCCGCGCTGCTGGCGCGCGAGCCCGACATCCTTGTCGAAGCGATCTCCGACGCCTCGACCGGGCTGGCCCTGATCCGTGCGGCGCTGGCGCGGGGCGTCGACGTGGTCAGCGCCAACAAGCAGGCGGTCGGCGCCGACCTCGTCGGGTTGGCGGCCCTGTCCGCCGCCGCGGAAGCCCGGCTGGCCTACTCCGCCTGCGTCGGCGGCGGCGCGCCGCTCGTCGAAGCGGTGCGCCGCGCCCGTGCACACGGCGAGATCGTCCTGATCGAGGGCGTGCTGAACGGCACCTGCAACTATGTGCTCGAGCGGCTGGCCGAAGGGGAGGATTTCGACACCGCCCTGGCGGAGGCCCGCGCGGCAGGGTTCGCGGAAGAGGACTCCTCGGCCGATCTCTCGGGTCGCGACGCCGCCGCCAAGCTCGCCATCCTCGCGCACGCGGCCGGAATGGACCGCCTGGAGCCCCGGCGCCTCCCCCGCGCGCCCCTGTCCGCCGACCTGCCGTCCGGATCGGCCCGACGACGGCAGGTCGCCCGGCTGGACCTGCGCACCGGCGAAGCGGCCATCGTCCTCCGCGCCTGCGACAGCGACCCGCTGTTCGCGGAACTGCCGGATGAATGGAACGCCCTGCGCGTCGTTACGGCCGACGGCCGCGTCTTCGTAGCCGGCGGCCGCGGGGCCGGCCGGACACCGACCGTGGAAAGCCTGTGGGCCGACCTGATCGACCTGACCGAATGACGACGGGCCGCAGGGCCCTTCCCCTCGCGCGGACGATGCGCCTAACCTCGCGTCTCCCCGGCCGAGAGGATCCGTCATGACCGAGCCCGAACTCTATCCCGTCCCCTCCGAATGGTCGCAGCGCGCCCGGATGACGAAGGCGGGATACGAGGCGGCGCGGGCAGCGGCGCGGGAGACACCGGAGGCTTTCTGGGCGGAGCAGGCGCGGCGGCTCGACTGGTTCGAGGCGCCGACGCGGATCAAGGATGTGTCGTTCGACCGGGCCGACTTCCGCATCCGCTGGTTCGAGGACGGCGCGCTGAACGTGGCCTGGAACTGCCTCGACCGGCACCTGGCCGAGCGCGGCGACCAGACCGCGATCATCTGGGAAGGGGACGAGCCGGATCAGTCCGGCAAGCTGTCCTACCGCGAGCTGCACGCCGAGGTGTGCCGCATGGCCAACGTCCTGAAGGGGCTGGGCGTGGCCAAGGGCGACCGGGTGACGCTGTACCTGCCGATGATCCCGGCCGCCGCCGTGGCCATGCTGGCCTGCGCGCGGATCGGGGCGATCCATTCGGTGGTGTTCGGCGGCTTCTCGCCCGAAAGCCTGTGCGGCCGCATCGAGGACTGCGGCTCGAAGGTGGTGATCACCGCCGACGAGGGCCTGCGCGGCGGCAAGCGGGTGCCGCTGAAGGCGAACGTCGACGCCGCCCTGGCGAAGGGCGCGGGCGCCGTGGTCGAAAGGGTGCTGGTCGTGTCGCACACCAACGCCGACGTCCCGATGGCCGAGGGCCGCGACGTGCGCTACGGCGAGGCCAAGCACGGCGTCTCCGACGACTGCCCCTGCGAACCGATGAACGCCGAGGACCCGCTGTTCATCCTCTACACTTCGGGCTCGACGGGAAGGCCCAAGGGGGTGCTGCACACCACCGGCGGCTATCTGTTCTGGGCGTCATGGACCCACGAGCTGGTGTTCGACTACCGGCCCGGAGAGGTGTTCTGGTGCACCGCCGACGTCGGCTGGGTGACCGGCCACAGCTACTGCGTCTACGGCCCGCTGGCCAACGGGGCGACCACCCTGATGTTCGAGGGGGTGCCCAACTATCCCGACCACAGCCGCTTCTGGCGCGTGGTGGACAAGCATCGGGTCGAGATCTTCTACACCGCGCCGACGGCGCTGCGCGCCCTCATGCGCGAGGGCGAGGGGCCGGTGAAGGCGACCGACCGGTCGTCGCTCCGCCTGCTCGGCACGGTGGGGGAGCCGATCAATCCGGAGGCCTGGCGCTGGTATCACGAGGTGGTCGGCGAGCGCCGCTGCCCGATCGTCGACACCTGGTGGCAGACCGAGACCGGCGGCGTGCTGGTCTCTCCCCTGCCCGGCGCCACCGACCTCAAGCCGGGCTCGGCGACCAAGCCGCTGCCGGGCGTCGAGCTGCAGATCGTCGACGCCGACGGCGCGGTTCTGGACGGGCCGACCGAAGGCAACCTGTGCATCACCGACAGCTGGCCGGGCCAGATGCGCACCGTCTGGGGCGATCCGCAGCGCTTCTTCGACACCTATTTCTCGACCTATCCGGGCAGGTATGTCACCGGCGACGGCTGCCGCCGGGACGCCGACGGCTACTACTGGATCACCGGCCGGGTCGACGACGTGATCAACGTCTCCGGCCACCGCATGGGCACCGCCGAGGTGGAGAGCGCGCTCGTTCTGCACGAGGCGGTGGCCGAGGCGGCCGTGGTCGGCGTCCCGCACGACATCAAGGGCCAGGGCATCTGGGCCGATGTGACGCTGAAGGCCGGGATCCACCCCACCGCCGCGCTGCGCCGCGACCTCGTCGCCCACGTCCGCGCCGAGATCGGTCCGATCGCCGCGCCGGACGTCATCCAGTGGGCGCCGGGCCTGCCCAAGACGCGCTCGGGCAAGATCATGCGGCGGATCCTGCGCAAGATCGCCGAGGGAGAGACGGGAGCTTTGGGCGACGTCTCGACGCTGGCGGACCCGGGGGTGGTGGAGGAGCTGGTGCGGGGGCGGGGGCAGCCCGCGGCCTGAACACGGCGGAAATAGCCTCGGCACGGGTAGTCAGACGCCCAGGTGGTCGCTATGCCCGACCTGCAGAACAGGGGAACAACCTATGCGCGTCGCGATGATTGGAACCGGCTATGTGGGGCTGGTGTCGGGGGCCTGTTTCGCCGACTTCGGCCACGTCGTGACCTGCGTCGACAAGGATCCCGCAAAGATCGAGCGGCTGAAGCAGGGCGGGATCCCGATCTTCGAACCGGGCCTGGACGAT
>JANJTI010000098.1 GCA_024711185.1 Brevundimonas sp.
GCGAGGTGAAGGCCATCGCCGAGCAACACGTCGCCGACCTCGACGCGCGCATCATCGAGATGCAGGCCATGGCCGACGCCTTGCGGGAGCTGGCGCACTGCTGCGCGGGCGACGACCGGCCGGATTGCCCGATCCTTGCGGACCTTGCCGACGCGCCGCGGCGCTCGGCGTCGCATCCCGCTTCCTGAGCCCTGCCGCGGTCCGGCCGTTCAGTCGTGCGTCTGGATCCAGCGCTGGAGTTCGCCGATGTCGCGCTCCTGCTCTTCGATGGTTCGCTGCGCCATGCGGCGGATTTCGGCATCCTGGCTGTGTTCGAGCACCGTCCGCGACATCTCGATGCCGCCCCGGTGATGCTCGATCATCTTCAGCGCCCAGGCGTGCGCGGGGTCGGCGTTCCGCGCCGCCATCATGGCGTGATGCATGCGCATCATCGCGTCCATATTGGCCTGGCCGGCGGGGCCGCCGTGTTCGGCCGGCTGGCCCATCATCATCATCTGGTGGTCCATGCCGGCGTGTGCGGCATGACCGGGCTGTGCGGCGTGACCGGGCTGTCCGGCGTGAGCCGGCGGGTGGGCAGGGCGGTCCTGAGCGGCGGCCGGCGCGGCCAGCGCGGCGCAGGCGAGCAAAATCGTCGTTCTCATCGGAAGTCTCCTCACGGACGGGGGCGGGCGACCGAATTCCGGTCCCTCGGGTGGACGGTCAACCGGAGCAGGGCGGCGAGGTTCCCGTCTGAACATCGACCGTCCGGCTGCGCGGCCGACGCTGGCCCGGCGGCGGCATGGGCGCCTTGATCCCGGTCAAGGCCGGGGCCGAAGCGGCGTCTAGGCGTTGAAGGCCTGAGCGGAGCGACCCCATGACCCGAATCCTGTCCGAGCCCCTGCGGCGCAAGGTGATGAGCGCCGAAGCGGCGGCGGAGCGGATCCAGCCGGGGTCGACGGTGGGCCTGAGCGGCTTTACCGGGTCCGGCTATCCCAAGGCCGTCCCCCTCGCGCTGGCGGCGCGGATGGATCAGGCGCACGCGCGGGGCGAGCGCTTCAGGGTGCGGGTGTGGACCGGCGCCTCGACGGGACCGGAACTGGACGGGGCGCTCGCGCGGGCCGACGGCGTCGAGTTCCGTCTGCCCTACAACTCGGACCCGGTCGCGCGCGACAAGATCAATCGCGGCGAGATGGAGTATTTCGACATGCACCTCAGCCAGGTGGCGCCCGCCGCCTGGCAGGGCTTCCTCGGTCCGCTGGACACGGCGGTGGTCGAGGTCTCCGGCGTGCGCGAGGACGGCTCGCTGATCCCGTCGTCCTCGGTCGGCAACAACAAGACCTGGCTGGACCGGGCCTCGCAGGTGATCCTCGAGGTCAACAGCTGGCAGAACCCGGCGCTGGCCGGGATGCACGACATCTACTACGGCACCGCCCTGCCGCCGGACCGGCGACCGATCCCTCTGGTGCGCGCCGATGACCGGATCGGGGAGCCGTGGTTCCGCTGCGATCCGGACAAGGTCGTGGCGGTGGTCGAAACCGACGCGCCCGACCGCAACGCGCCGTTCACCCCCGCAGGCCCGGACGACCTGGCCATCGCCGGCCACCTGATGGAGTTCTTCCGGCACGAGGTGGCGCGGGGTCGGCTCCCGGCCACGCTGCTGCCGCTGCAGTCGGGGGTCGGCAACACCGCCAACGCCGTGCTCGGGGGGCTGCGGGACGGGCCGTTCGAGCGCATGACCGCCTATACCGAGGTGATCCAGGACGGGATGCTGGGGTTGCTCGAGTCCGGTCGCCTTCTGGCCGCCTCGGCCACTGCCTTCTCGCTCAGCCCCGAGGCGGCCCACGATCTCAACGCCCGGATGGATGCGTTCCACGACCGCATCATCCTGCGGCCGCAGGAGATCAGCAATCACCCCGAACTGATCCGTCGCCTCGGCTGCATCGCCATGAACGGCATGATCGAGGCCGACATCTTCGGCAATGTGAACTCGACCCACATCATGGGCTCGCGCATCCAGAACGGCATCGGCGGGTCGGGCGATTTCGCCCGGAACGCCTACGTCTCGATCTTCATGGCGGCGTCGACCGCCAAGGACGGGCGCATCTCCACCATCGTTCCGCACGCGCCTCACGTCGACCATATCCCGCAGGACGTGCAGGTCATCGTCACCGAACAGGGGCTGGCCGACCTGCGCGGGCTGTCGCCCAAGCAGCGCGCGGCGGCTGTGATTGCCAACTGCGCCCACCCAGACTACCGTCCGGCGCTGGAGGACTACTATGCGCGGGCGCGACGGGATTCGTTCGGCCAGCAGTCTCCGATGCTCCTGCAGGAAGCGATGGCCTGGCATGAGCGCTTCGTGCGCACCGGCTCGATGAAGCCGTAGAGGACGCGCGTCGCGGGCCGGTCTTGATCCGGGTCAAGGCGTCGTCGCGGGGCTCGCGGAAGATCAACTCCGCCAGGGAGATGAATCGATGAACCTTTCCGCGCTCGCCGCAGCGTCCGAGCGGGGCCGGCGTCTTCGCCTGGCGCCTTCCCGATGACCCCGGACGGCATTCGCGAAGAACTTGCACGGGGATTGCTCGGTATCGGCTATGCCGAGCTGACGCCTGTGCAGCGCAGCGTCGTCGACCTGATGGCGGCCGAGACGCCGACCGGCCACGGGCCGGCTTTGATCGACGACCGCACCGGTTGGGAGCGGCTTGCCGACGACGTTGCGCGGGTGGGCGGGTCGTGGAGCTTCCTCGGCGCCTTCGCCCTCGCCATGGCCGCCTGGGTCGGGACGAACCTGCTGCTCGCGCGCTGGGCCTTCGACCCCTATCCTTTCATCTTCCTGAATCTCATGCTCTCGACACTGGCTGCCGTGCAGGCTCCGGTCATCCTGATGAGTCAGAACCGGCAAGCCGCGCGCGACAGGCAGGCCGCCGAGCACGACTACCGCGTCAACCTGCGGGCGGAACTGGAGATCATGCGCCTTCACGATCGCCTTCAGCTGAGCGAGGCCCAGCTGCAGCGCATCGAGGCGGCGCTCGCCGTCCTCGGCCCGTCGGAGGGGCCGCGGCCGGACGCAGCAGCGGGGTCCTGAGCGGGACCGTCAGGCGGCGCGGGCGCCCATCGCCCTGACCCGGGCGAGCACGCGCTCGCGGTCTCGCCGGGTCTCGACCCCGCCGAGGACCGTGTCGCGCACCGGCCCGAAGCCGACTAGCCCGAGCACGCCGCGTTTCAGGGAGGCGAGCGAATGGCTCAGGAAGACCGTGCGGTAGATGAGGGCAGGCATGCCCATGGTGACGATCACGCGCGCGGAGCGGCCCTTCAGGCGACCGCCGCCCGGGGAAACAGCCTTGCCGCCGAAGGCGAAGGCAGGGCGGAACACCTGCTCCAGCAAAGCCTTCAGGCGCGCCGGCAGGTCGCCCAGCCAGAGTGGATAGATGATCACCAGGTGCTCGGCCCAGAGCAGATCCTCCTGGATCGCCGCGATCGAAGAGGGGGGCTCGGACTCCCACTCGGCCCGGGAGCTCAGCGGCTGGATTCCGTGGTCCGCGAGGTTCAGGCGGTGGACCACGTGTCCCGCGCTGACGGCTCCCTGGGCGTAGGCGGCGGCCAGGGCGTGGCAGAACCGGCCCGGATCAGGATCCGGGTGGCCGTCGACGATGAGGATTCGCCGGTGTTGCGAGGCGGCTGGCATTGGCGTTCCTTCGGGGCGGCGGAGCGGATAGGCTGTCCTAGTGGGACAGGCAGACGCAGACGGGGCTGTCGGCGAGCAGTTCTCGCGTCACTCCGCCGAGGGCCCATTCCTGCAGGCGCGCATGGCCGTAGCCGCCGGCGACGATCAGGCCGGCCCGACGAGCGTCCGCCTCACCCAGGATGCGGCTTCCGACGGAGCTCCCCTCGGTGGCGGAGAAGGCCGGCTCGGCGGAGATCCCGTGGCGCGCCAGATACTGGACGACCTCGGCCAGTTCGGGCCCGACCTCTTCTTTCGCGTCGGCGGGGCCGAAGGCGCAGACCGAAACGCCCGCGGCCCGCTGCAGCAGCGGCAGGGCGGCGGCCAGCGCCAGTCGGGCCTCGCGACAGTCCTTCCAGGCCACCAGCGCCGGTTCGCCCACCGGATTGCGCAGCCGGACCGGCGGGACCATCAGCACCGGCCGGCCCGCCCGCATGAGGACATCCGCGACGTCGGGCGCATGGTAGGGCGCCCGCGGATTGCGGCCGCCGACAAGCACGAGGTCCGCCGCACCCGCCGCGCGAGCGCAGACCTCGGCCGGATAGCCGATCTCACCCTTCCAGCCGGCCTCCACGCCCCGGGCCTTGACGATCTCATGGAAGCGGGACCGGGCCCGCTCCACGTCGGCCTCGGCCATGTCCCGGTAAAGGGTCAGCAACTCCCCCACCATCGCGCCGCCGGCCAGCGGATCGTACAGCGGCGGAGCGAGCGAACCGATCGAGAGTCCGATCAGGTGGCTGTCAAAGGCGATCGCCAGGTCGCAAGCGAGTTCGAGGCGGCTGTCGCTCTCCGGGCCGTCCTCGACGGCGACAAGCAGGCTGGCGTAGGTCATGTGGTTCTCCTGCCGCCAGATGACGCCCCGCTCATGCTGTCGCCTTGATCAGGATCAACGCGGCGCCGGGGTCGTCAGGCAGGCTTCCCGCGAAGGGAGATCCTCCATGCTGAAACCGGTCGTCGCCGCCCTCGCCCTGATCCTCGCCGGGTGCGCCGGTCATGAGGCGCCTCGCACGCCGCCGCGGTCCGATGCGGGCGAACTGGCCGCCGCCCGGGGCGAGCGGATCGCGGCGGTCACCTGCGCCAGCTGCCATGCCATCTCGGGCCAGGGAACGAGTCCCCTGCCTGAGGCCACGCCGTTTCGTGAGATCGTGCGCCGCTATCCCCTGGACCGACTCGAGGAAGCCTTCGCCGAGGGCCTGGTCACGGGCCATCCGGCGATGCCGCCCTTCGTCTTCCGCGCCAGCGAGATCGACGATCTGATCGCCTACCTCGAGACGGTGAAAGCCGAACCCTGACGAGCTGATCGCCTCCGGGCGACAGAAGCGCCGCCGTCCCGGCGACTCCTTGACCCGGATCAATGCCTGGCGGGCGGCTCGGGCCGATCCTGCTCGAAAGGAGACGAACATGAGCCTCAAACGCATCCTGGCCCTGGCGTCGAGCGGCGCCGGAGACGCGAGCTGCCTCGCCTTCGCCGCGCAGCTCGCCGCCCGGCACGACGCGGTCGTCGAAGTGCTGCCGATCTACCTGGACTCGGCCGTCGATATGATCGCGCTTGGAATGACGCTCGGCGCCACCCTGTCGCGGCAGGCGGTGGAGGAACTGGCCGCAGCGGAACGGGAGCTGCAGGAGCGCGTAACCGAAGTCGCCCGTCGCGCCGCGAACGAGGCCGACGTCGTCTACGGGGCGGGGGAGGGCGCGCCGCGTCTCTCGGTGCTCGGACGCGGGCTCAGGCCGGCGCTCGCGCTTTCGCGCGAGGCGGCCCTCGCGGATCTGGTGGTCGTCTCCCAGGCCGCCATCGACGCCGCTCCGGGCCGGGAGGTTCTCGGCCAGGCCCTGCTGGCGGATCGTGCGCCGGTGCTAGTCGCCCGCGGCGATCCGGAGCGGCTGTCGGGGGCCGCCGCCATCGCGTGGGACGGCAGCGCGCAGGCCGGCCGTGCGGTGCGCGCCGCCCTGCCGTTGCTCGCCATGGCCAGCCGGATCCATGTGCTCCAGTGCGTGAGCGGTCTGGACCCACAGGCGGGCGACCCGGACATCGCCGCACTGAACGCCTATCTGAAGCTTCACGGCGTCGGTGCGGGCGAGATCACTCTCGTCGAGGGCGCGGATGAGGGCGCTGCCCTGGTGGCGGCGGCGGAGGGCAAGGAGGCGGGGCTTCTGGTCGCCGGCGCCTGGGGCCATTCCCGACTGCGGGAGTTCGTCTTCGGGGGCGCCACCCGGAGCTTCCTGCGGGCCGGGGAGGGGCCGAGCGTCCTGCTGGCGCACTGACGTCGCGGCGGGCGCGCTCGCCGCGTCCGCATGCTCCCACGGGCGCTCGTCATTGCTGCGGTCGCCGCCGCCGTGGCGGCCGATCTTCCGGGCCTGTTCCTTCAGGACGTGCGGCGCGGGTCCATGCCGGGCTCGAAAGGCTCCAGCCGGGGACCGGGCGCCTCAAGCTCGAAGCGCGCTCCGTGGCGATCCGCGGTCCTGCGGACCCGGGCCCGGAGCTGTCTGGCGAGATTGGCCACGAGGTTCAGGCCGAAGCCCGGGGCCCAGTCGCCGTCGGTGGTTCCCCGACCGGTGTCGGCGACGACGAGGCGCGCTCCGCCGTCGGTCGCCGCCAGGGTCACCTCGACCCTGCCGGGCCGGTCGGCGAGGCCGTGCTCAAGGGCGTTGCCGACCCATTCCGCGGTGATCATCGCCAGCGCCGAGGCCACCTTGGCCGAGGCCCAGAGCGGCTGAACCTCCAGCCGGATCTCCGCCCGGCGATCGAAGGCGTCGAGCTCCGAGACGTCTCGGCAGACGTCGCCAAGCAGGTCGTCCAGCCGGACGGCGTCGCCGCCTTCCTGCAGTCGCTGGTGGAGATGCATGACCGTGCGGACGCGGCGGCCGGCCTCGCTCAGGACCGCCGCCGCCGCAGGCGGAGCGAGGCGGCTTTCCATCCGCAGCAGGCTGGCGATGGACTGAAGGCTGTTGCCGATCTGGTGATGCGCCGCGCGAACCACGTCGGCGGCCTCTTCAGTCGGGACGGGGCTGAGGGTCTGGATCATCGCGCGGCCCTTGCTGGTTCGCCGCAAGGTGAAGCTGGCGCGACCTTGCGGCCTTGAGCCAGATCAAGGCCGCCGCACCCGGATACAGGGAAGCTGCGGCCATGCCAGACGCAGCTCCCCGTATCGCGGTGATCGTCGCCCATCCCCGGCGGCGGAGCTTCACGGTCGCCATGGCCCAGGCCTTCGCGGACGCCGCCCGGTCGGGGGGAGCGGAAGTGATCGAGCGGGACCTCTACCGGCTGCGCTTCGATCCGCGGCTACGGGCGGACGAGATGCCCGACCATCTGGGCGCGGTCGTCCGGCCGGACGTGGCCCGCGAACGCGAGGCCATCGCGGGAGCCGACATCTTCGCCTTCTTCTACCCGCTCTGGTTCAACGCGACGCCGGCGATGATGAAGGGCTATGTCGACCGGGTGTTCGGCATGGACTTCGGCTACTCCGCGCGGCGGCATGGCGGCAATCAGCCGCTGCTCGGCGGCCGCAAGATGGTGACCTTCACCTCCTCCGGCGCGCCGCAGGACTGGGTGGAGCGCAGCGGGGCGTGGGCGGCGATGCAGCAGCATTTCGACGAGCACTTCGCCGCCATGACCGGAATGGA
>JANJTI010000007.1 GCA_024711185.1 Brevundimonas sp.
CGGATCGGCGACGAGCCGGAGATCGAACTGCAGGGCGCCTATGGCAGCTACGACCAGTTCGACGCCATCGCCAGCATCTCGGGACCGATCAACGACAACTTCGGCATCTCGGCGGCCGTGGCCCGCTATCTGCGCGACGGCTTCGGCGAGAACCTGAACACCGGCACGGAGCACTACAACAAGGACGTCACGGCGGCCCGCGTCAGCTTCGAGTGGACCCCGACCGACAACCTGTTCGTCCGCCTCGCCGGCGACTGGGTGCAGGACAGCTCGAACGCCCGCCACGGCCACCGCGAGTTCGCGCCCATTCTCGAGAACGAATACGACACCCGGGCCGGCGCCGGCGACAAGAACGACGTCGAGGCGCGGGGCGTCTCGCTGACCGGCGAGTGGACGGTCAACGATTGGCTGACCCTGAAGTCGATCACGGCCTACCGTGACGGCTCGACCCGCGGCAACATCGACTTCGACAACCTGCCCGCGCCCACGCTCGACATCCCCGCGATGTACGACGACGACCAGTTCAGCCAGGAATTCCAGGCGCTCTTCGAGGGCGACCGCTGGTCTGGCGTGGCCGGCGTCTACTTCCTCGACGCCACCGCCTCGGGCGCCTTCGACACCGTCGTCGGCAACTTCAACCTGACCACCCTGACGGCCGGCAGCGTCGACACCCGGAGCTGGTCGGTGTTCGGCGACTTCACCTACGACGTCACTGACGCCCTCGCCGTCTCGGTCGGCGGCCGCTTCACCCACGACGAGAAGACCGGCACGGTCTTCCGCCAGCAGTATCTCGGCCTGCGCAGCCCGCTGTTCGGCAACAGCGCCGCTGTTCCGCTCGGCGCGCCGCGCACCAACTACACCGACACCCGCGAGTTCGAGGAGTTCACTCCCCGGGTCAGCGTCACCTACGAGATCAGCCCCGACTTCACGACCTACGCTTCGTGGGGACGCGGCTTCAAGTCGGGCGGCTTCGACATGCGCGGCGACGCGGTGCTCTATCCCGACACCGTCCTGGGCTACGACCCGGAGACCGTGGAGACCGTCGAACTGGGCCTGAAGGGCCGGCTGTTCGACCGGCTGAGCTTCGCCACGGCGATCTTCGACTCCTCCTATGAGGACCAGCAGATCACCACCCAGTACCCGGCGGGCGCCACGGTCGCCTCGGTGGTCGACAACGTCGGTTCGTCGTCGATCCGCGGCTGGGAGTTCGAAGGTTCGCTGCGGGTCAGCCCGAACCTCGTCGTCAACGGCATGGTCAGCTACATCGACGCCCAGTTCGACGAATTCCTGGCCTACATCCCGACCGGCCCGCTGAACGCCAGCTGCCCGACCCTGCCCGGCTGCTTCGTCGACGTGTCGGATCTGCGCGATTTCCAGAACACCCCGGAATGGACCGGAGCGGTCAGCGCCACCTGGACGCACTGGTTCGCCGACGGCAGTGAGCTGGCCTTCACCCCGTCCGCCGCCTACCGTGGCGACTACCAGCAGTTCGAGACGCCCGCCCCGCTGCTCGACCAGGAAGCCTTCTGGCTCTACGACGCCAGCGTGGTCTGGACCTCGGCCAGCGACCGCTGGACCGTCGGCTTCCACGGCAAGAACCTGTCGGACGAGCGCTACAAGACCGGCGGCTATAACTTCCCGGGGGCGGCCACCGGCAATTCGATCACCGCTTTCTACGGCGCGCCGCGGACCTTCACGGCCCGCGTCGGCGTCAAGTTCTGATCTCCTGAAGCCTGATCGCTTTGATCACGGGCGGCGGTTCTGACGAGCCGCCGCCCTTTTTCTTCTGGCGCGCGCCAGCCGCGCCGCTAGGGTTTCCGATGCAAGTCGAGGGAACGCCATGACCGAACAAGCCGCCGACGCTCCGGCCCGCCCCGGGTACCGCTTCTACGTCCTGGCGGTGCTGATCCTCGTCTACATGCTCAACTTCCTCGATCGGCAGATCATCGGCATCCTCGGCCCCCGGCTGATCGAGCACTTCGGTCTCACCGACACCGAGTTCGGCCTGCTGGGAGGGATCGCCTTCGCGTCGGTCTATTCGACGCTGGCCAGTCCACTGGCGTGGATGGCGGACCGGTTCAGCCGGGTGTGGATCATGACCGGGGCCCTGGCGGTGTGGTCCGGCTTCACCGCCCTGTGCGGCACGGCGCAGAATTTCACCCAGCTGTTCCTGTTCCGCATGGGCGTCGGCGTCGGCGAGGCGGGCGGCGTGGCTCCGGCCTATTCGCTGATCGCCGACTACTTCCCGCCGCATCAGAGGGCGCGCGCGCTCGCCGCCTTCGCCTTCGGCATCCCGCTGGGGATGGCGGCCGGGACGCTGGTCGGCGGGCTGCTGGCCGTCGCCTACGGCTGGCGCACCTCCTTCATCGTCGTGGGCCTGGCCGGGGTCGTGCTGGCGCCCCTGCTGCTGTTCACCATCCGCGATCCGAAGCGGGGCGCGACCGACGTGGCGCCGGCCACGGCGCCGGCGGCGCCCATCGC
This sequence comes from Brevundimonas sp., assembly GCA_024711185.1. Lineage (GTDB taxonomy): Bacteria > Pseudomonadota > Alphaproteobacteria > Caulobacterales > Caulobacteraceae > Brevundimonas. The sequence goes on from JANJTI010000007.1 coordinate 2,482, forward strand.
CGGCGACGACCGCGTCGGCCGTATGGCCGCCAACGTCATGTTCGGGGTGGCCGCCCTCTCCGCGGCGCTGGCCGCGCTCAATCAATTCGCCGGCCTCGCCTTCGGCGATGCGCGGGTCCTCGGCTTCGGCGCGCTGCTGGCGCTGGTCATCGGCGTGTCGCTGCTGATCGCGCGCACCACCGCATCGGCGGTGCTGCCCAAGAAGAGCTTCTGGCTGCTGGCCCTCGGGGCCGCCTCGTCCTCGGTCTGCGGCTATGGCGTCGCCGGCTGGCTGCCGACCTTCTTCATCCGCAGCTTCGACCTGACCCTGTCGCAGATCAGCTGGTACTACGCCGGCATCGTGCTGATCGGCGGCGTCGCCGGCATCTGGCTGGGCGGCGCGATCGCCGACAAGCTGGCGAAGCGGGGCAAGGGCGCCTATCCGTTGACCCCGGCCATCGCCTTCCTGATCTCGGCGCCGCTGTTCATCGCCGCGATGAACTCGGACTGGCTGATCGCCCAGGTGCTGCCGGGCGGCGGCACCCACGTGCAGGCGCTGACCGTCGCCTTCCTGATTTTCCTGATCCCGACCGGTCTCAACCTGGCCTGGCTGGGCCCGGTGACGGCGGCGGTGCAGCACCTCGTACCGGCCCCGATGCGCTCCACCGCCTCGGCCCTGTTCCTGCTGATCAACAACCTGCTCGGCATCGCCGTCGGCTTCTACTACTTCGGCTGGATGAGCGACCTGCTGGCTCCGCGCTTCGGCGACGAGAGCCTGCGCTGGGCCATCTACACCGGGATGGGCTTCTATATCCTGGCCTCGATCCTGCTGATCGGCGCCTCGCGTACGCTGAAGCGGGACTGGGTGGACTGAGGGGCGGTTGCGCCCGCGAAGGCGCACCCCCTATAAGGCCGCCCAACTCCTCCCAGCGTTCGGCGGCTTTCCATGAACATCCACGAGTATCAGGCCAAGCAGGTCCTGAAGGGCTTCGGCGCTCCGGTCGCGGCCGGCGTCGCCATCACCTCGGCCGACCAGGCCGAGGCGGCGGCGAAGCAACTGCCCGGTCCGCTCTATGTGGTGAAGTCGCAGATTCACGCCGGCGGCCGCGGCAAGGGCAAGTTCAGGGAGCTGTCCGCCGACGCCAAGGGCGGTGTCCGTCTGGCCCGTTCGATCGAGGAGGTCGTGGCCAACGCGAAGGAGATGCTGGGCAATACGCTGGTGACCGCCCAGACCGGCCCCGCCGGCAAGCAGGTCAATCGCCTCTATATCGAGGACGGCGCCGACATCGCCCGCGAGCTGTACTGCTCGCTGCTGGTCGACCGCGGCACGGGCCGGGTGTCCTTCGTGGTCTCGACCGAGGGCGGCATGGACATCGAGGCCGTCGCCCACGACACCCCCGACAAGATCGTCACTGTCGACATCGATCCCGAGGCCGGCGTGACCGCCGCCGATGTGGCGGAGATCAACGCCGCGCTGAAGCTGGACGGCCCGGCCGCCCAGGACGGCGAGACCCTGTTCCCGACGCTCTACCGGGCCTTCGTCGAGAAGGACATGTCGATGCTGGAGGTGAACCCCCTCATCGTCATGGAGAACGGCCGGCTGCGCGTGCTCGACGCCAAGGTCAGCTTCGACGGCAACGCCCTGTTCCGCCACCCCGACATCGTCGCCCTGCGCGACGAGACCGAGGAGGACCCCAAGGAGATCGAGGCCTCGAAGTACGACCTCGCCTACGTCGCCCTCGACGGGGACATCGGCTGCATGGTCAACGGCGCCGGCCTGGCCATGGCGACGATGGACATCATCAAGCTGTACGGGAAGGAGCCGGCCAACTTCCTCGACGTCGGCGGCGGCGCCTCCAAGGAGAAGGTCACCGCGGCCTTCAAGATCATCACCGCCGACCCGAACGTGAAGGGCATCCTGGTCAACATCTTCGGCGGCATCATGCGCTGCGACGTCATCGCCGAGGGCGTGGTCGCCGCGGTGAAGGAAGTCGGCCTGAAGGTGCCGCTGGTCGTGCGCATGAAGGGAACCAACGAGGAGCTCGGCAGGAAGATGCTCGCCGAGTCGGGGCTGCCGATCATATCGGCCGACACGATGGCCGAAGCGGCGCAGAAGGTCGTCGCCGCCGCCCGCTGACACGGAGACAGAGCATGTCGATCCTGATCAACAAGGACACCAAGGTCATCACGCAGGGAATCACCGGCAAGACCGGTCAGTTCCACACGCGGATGTGCCGCGACTACGCCAACGGCAAGGCCGCCTTCGTCGCCGGCGTCAATCCGAAGAAGGCCGGCGAGGACTTCGAGGGCATCCCGATCTTCGCCAGCGTGAAGGAAGCGCGCGCGAAGACCGGCGCGACCGTCTCGGTGGTCTACGTGCCGCCCGCGGGCGCGGCCGACGCGATCTGGGAGGCGGTCGAGGCTGACCTCGACCTGGTCATCTGCATCACCGAGGGCATTCCGGTGCGCGACATGATCGTGGTGCGCGACCGCATGCGCCGCGAGAACCGCAAGACGCTGCTGCTGGGACCGAACTGCCCCGGCGTGATCACGCCCGACGAGCTGAAGATCGGGATCATGCCGGGCCACATCCACCGCAAGGGGCGCATCGGCGTCGTGTCGCGCTCGGGCACTTTGACCTACGAGGCAGTCGCGCAACTCACCGCGCTCGGGCTCGGGCAATCGGGCGCGGTCGGCATCGGCGGCGACCCGGTCAACGGCCTGAAGCACGTCGACGTGCTGCGGCTGTTCAACGACGACCCGGACACCGACGCGGTGGTGATGATCGGCGAGATCGGCGGCTCCGACGAGGAAGCCGCCGCCGAGTGGGTCAAGGCCAACATGAAGAAGCCGGTGGTCGGCTTCATCGCCGGCGTCACCGCGCCCGCGGGCAAGCGGATGGGCCACGCCGGCGCGATCATCTCCGGCGGCAAGGGCACGGCACAGGAGAAGCTCTCCGTGATGGAAGCCTGCGGCATCCGCGTGACGAAGGACCCGTCGGAGATGGGCAAGCTGCTGAAGAGCGTGCTCTAGGGACGCAGCGGCATGGACGCGGCAATCGAGTTCCTGACCACGATGCACTGGGGGGCGGTCCTCCAGATCATCATGATCGACATCCTGCTGGGCGGCGACAACGCGGTGGTCATCGCGCTCGCGTGCCGCAACCTGCCGAAGCAGCAGCGGATGAAGGGCATCCTG
>JANJTI010000028.1 GCA_024711185.1 Brevundimonas sp.
ACCCGGTTGATGGTGTAGCCCATCAGGTTGGAGGCGAAGAGGGTCAACAGGATGGTGGTCGGGATGACGAGGGCGGTCACCGCCGCCTCGCGCCAGCCGATGGCGAAGCCGATCAGGACGACGATCGAGACCGTCGCCAGGCCGAGGTGCATCAGCAGTTCGTTGGCCTTCTCGTTGGCGGTCTCGCCGTAGTCGCGGGTGACCACCACCTCCAGCCCGTCGGGGATCAGCGTGCCCTTCAGCGCGTCAACCCGTTCGAGGACGGCATGCGAGACGACGACGGCGTTGGCCCCCTGCCGCTTGGCGACGGCCAGGCTCACCGCTGGCGTTCGGCTCCATCCGTCGCCGGCGCGGGCGTAGTGGGCGGCGCGGGCCTGGTCCTCGCGCGGGGCCAGCGTCACCGTGGCGACGTCCCGCAGATAGACCGGCTCCCCGGTCACCGAACGCACCGTCAGCAGGGCGGCGTCCTCGGAGGTGGCGAGGCGCTCGCCGGAGCGCACCGCCACCGCCTGGCCGGCGTCCCGGAAGGCCCCCGCCGGAAAGCTCCGGTTGGCCTGCTCGACCGCCTCGAGCACCGAGGACAGCGGCACGCCACGCGCCGCCATGCGGGCCGGGTCAGGCTCCACCCGGATTTCGGACGGCCGCCCGCCGACCAGGAAGGTCAGGCCGACATCCTCGACCTTGCCGATCTCGGTGCGCAGGCGGGCTGCGATGTCGTAGAGGGCCTGGTCGCTCCAGCGGCCGGCCGCGTCGGCGCGCGGCGTCAGAGTCAGCACCACGGCCGGGACGTCGTTGATGCCGCGGGTGACGATGTGCGGCTCGGACACGCCGACGGGGATGGAGTCGTAGTTGGCGCGCACCTTCTCGTGCACGCGCACGGCCGCGTCGTCGGGATCGGAGCCGACCTCGAAGCGGGCGGTGACCATCACCCGGTCGTCCTCGACCTGGGTGTAGACGTGCTCCACACCGTCGATGCTGCGCACGATGGCTTCCAGCGGCTTGGCCGCCAGTTCGGTCGCGTCGGAGGCGTTCAGGCCGGGCGCCGCCACCATGATGTCGACCATCGGCACGCTGATCTGCGGCTCTTCCTCGCGCGGGATGGAGAGCAGCGCCATCAGGCCGACAGCGATCGCCGCCAGCAGCATCAGCGGCGTGAGAGGCGAGTTGAGGGTGGCCCGCGTCAGCCGGCCGGAGAGTCCGAGGTTCATCGCGTCCGCTCCGGGGCGAGGACCACGTCGCCGGCCTTGAGGCCCGACATCACCTCGACGCGGTCCTCGCCGACCGGCGAGCCGAGCTGCACCGGCGCCTCGCTGACCCGCCCGGCGCGATCGACGGTGCGAACGAAATCCACGCCGTAGCGGGTGGAGACGAAGCGGCGCGGCACGACCAGCGCCTGCCGCTGCCCGACCGGCGCCTGCACAGCCACGCGCTGGCCCACCCGGTCGCTGCGCAGGCCGTCGACCGCCACATCGGCGACGACGCGACCCGCTTCGGCGGCGGGATAGACCTGCGCCACGGCGCCCGTTGCGGGAAGGGCTTCGCCGGCGATCGACACGATCTGTCCGACCCGCAGGTTGCGACCTTCGGCTTCCGGCAGCTCCAGCCTCAGGACCAGCGGGCCCGCGGTGACCGTGGCCACCGGCTGTCCGGCCGAAACGAACGATCCTGCGGGCACGTCGGCGGTCAGGATCCGGCCGGAAGCGGGGGCGAGGATGCGGCCCTGCGCCCCGACCGCGGCGCTGGCGGAGCGCTGGGCCCGGGCGGCCCGGACCTGGGCGTCGGCGGCGCGTGAGGCGGCCCGCGCCTGATCCAGTCGGGCCTGGGCGTAGAAGCCGCGGTCGAAGAGGGTCTGCACCCGCGACAGGTCGGCCCGGGCCCGCTCCGCCTCGGCCTCGGCCGCCGCGATCTGCGCCCCGAGCGCGGCCGTCTCCAGCCCGATGCGCTCGTCCACGACCAGCCCCAGAACCTGCCCCTCGCGGACGATGTCGCCCTCGCGAACGTGGAGCTGGACCAGGGTGCCGGAAATGCGGGCCCGCGCCTCCCCCAGATCGCGCGAGGCGACCGCGGCCGACACTGGCTTGAGAGCGTCGATCCGGGCCTCGGCGGCGACGATGCGCTCACCGGTCGCGGGCGCGGTGGCGGTGCGCTCAGGCTCGCCGCCACAGCTGGAGACCGCAGTGGCGAGAAGGATTGAGGCGAGAATCGCCAGGGCCGGAAGTCTCTGCATAGAGCGATCCCTTAATTAGCTTGCACTAATATTAGCGCATGCTAATTCTTTCGCAAGCGGGCGCCTGACTCTCCTCCGCCGGGTCCCTCCCGCCTTGACCGTGATCAAGGCCGGACCCTCCCCCCGGAGCCAGGGTGACGCCGAAACCCGTGCTGAGGAGTCGTGCACATGGACCGACCGACCATCGTCATCCTCGGCGCCGGACTGGGCGGCGCCATCGCCGCCTTCGACCTGCGCCACACCTTGGGCGACCGGGCGCGCATCGTCGTCGTCTCGAAGGGCGAAACCTTCCACTTCACCCCGTCCAATCCGTGGGTGGCGGTACACTGGCGGCGGCGCGACGCCATCGAGGTCGATCTGCCCGCCGTAATGCAGCGGCGGGGAGTCGAATTCATGGGCGTTGGCGCAGCCCGCATCCGCCCGCACGAGAAGGGCGTGGACCTCGCCGACGGCCGGGCGCTGCACTACGACTACCTGGTCATCGCCACCGGCCCGGAACTGGCTTTCGACGAAGTGCCCGGCCTGGGCCCGGACGGCCACACGGTGTCGATCTGCCATGTCGACCACGCCGTCGAGGCGGCGAAGTCGTTCGACGCCTTCGTGCAGAGTCCAGGCCCCATCGTGGTCGGCGCGGTTCAGGGCGCCTCGTGCTTCGGCCCCGCCTACGAGTTCGCCATGATCCTCGACACCGAGTTGCGCCGCCGCCGGCTGCGCGACAAGGTTCCGATGACCTTCGTCACGTCCGAGCCCTACATCGGCCACCTCGGTCTCGACGGAGTCGGCGACACCAAGGGCCTGCTCGAAAGCGAGATGCGCCAGCGGCACATCAAGTGGATCACCAATGCGAAGGTGAAGGGCGTCGACGCCGGCATGATGCACGTCGAGGAGGTCGGCGAGGACGGCGCGGTCAAGGCGGCCCACGACCTGCCTTTCGCGTATTCGATGATGCTGCCGGCCTTCCGCGGCATTGAAGCGGTACGCGGCGTCGAGGGGCTGACCAATCCGCGCGGCTTCATCATCGTCGACAAGCACCAGCGCAACCCGACGTGGCCGGACATCTTTGCGCTGGGCGTCTGCATCGCCATTCCACCGACCGGGCCGACGCCCGTACCGGTTGGGGTGCCCAAGACCGGCTTCATGATCGAGAGCATGGTCTCGGCCATCTCGGCCAACCTGAAGCAGATCCTCGACGGGCGCGAACCCACCTTCGAGGCCAGCTGGAACGCCATCTGCCTCGCTGACTTCGGGGACGGGGGCGTCGCCTTCATGGCCCAGCCGCAAATCCCGCCGCGCAACATCAACTGGTCAGCCAGCGGCCGTTGGGTCCACACGGCAAAGGTCGCCTTCGAGGGCTACTTTCTCCACAAGGTGCGCAGCGGCCAGGCGGAGCCGCTCTACGAGAAGCTGGCCCTTGATCTCATCGGCGCCCACAAGGTGCGCCGCAGCCCGGTCCCGACCGCACAGGAGCCTGCCCTATGACCGTCGACCGCGCCGTGATGATGTTCGCCGGCCTGATGATCCTGATCAGCGTCGCCCTGACATACTGGGTGCATCCCGCATGGATGTGGCTGACCGTTTTCGTCGGCCTGAACCTGTTCCAGGCCTCGATCACCGGCTTCTGCCCGGCCGCGCGGCTGTTCCGCAGGCTCGGGGTCCTGCCCGGTCCTGCCTTCCGCTGAGCGCGGCGCCGACCGCAGTCAGTTCGACCCGGATTCGCGTTCCGCCTGCGCGACCGAGCGGACCACCTGCGGAAAGCTGGCGGGATTGACGCTGATCGAATCGATCCCGGCCCGGACCAGGGCCGCGGTCACTTCGGGATAGTTGGCCGGCGCCTCGCCGCAGATGCTGGCCGAACAACCGTTGCGCCGGGCCCCCGTCACGGCCTGGTTCAGCATCTCCAGCACGCCGGGATCGCGCTCGTCGAAGTCGAAGGCGACCTCGGCCGAGTCCCGGTCCACCCCGAGCACCAGTTGGGTCAGGTCGTTCGATCCGATCGAAATCCCGTCGAACAACGGGGCGAAGGCGTCGATCTGGATGACGTTGTTGGGGATTTCGCACATCACATGGACCTGCAGCCCGCCGTCGCCCCGGCGCAGGCCGCGCCCTGCGAGGGCGGCGAGCACCCGCCGCGCCTCCTCCACGCGGCGACAGAACGGCACCATGATGTGCAGGTTGGTCAGACCCATGAACTCCCGCGCCCGCACCAGCGCAGCGCATTCCAGGGCGAAGCCGTCGGCATAGCGCGGATGGTCGTAGCGGGACGCGCCCCGGAAGCCGAGCATCGGGTTCTCCTCGACGGGCTCGAACGGAGCTCCGCCAAGGAGTCTGGCGTACTCATTGGTCTTGAAGTCCGAAAGCCGGACGATCACCGGGCGCGGATAGAATGCCGCGGCGATCGGGCCGACGCCCTCC
>JANJTI010000047.1 GCA_024711185.1 Brevundimonas sp.
GGGATCTATGCTGAAGAGGCGCTGGAGCAGGCCCCGGCGACCCTGTGGCGGCGATATTTCGACCGGGAACCCGGCGGGGGGCGGGGCCGCTGGACGGCGGGGGCGGAGCTGCGCCGGCTGGTAGCGTTCCGGGAGCTCAACCTGATCGGCGACTGGCCGATGAAGGGCCGCTTCGACGTCATCTTCTGCCGCAACGTGGTCATCTACTTCGACGAGGCGACCCAGGAGCGGGTGTGGAGCCGGTTCGCGCCGCTTATGACCCCGGGCGCCACCCTGTACATCGGCCATTCGGAGCGGGTGGCCGGCCCGGCCGCGGCCCTGCTGCGTCCGGACGGCCTGACCACCTACCGCATCGGGGGGAGCGCATGACGCGGCCCGTGACCGTGCTGGTGGTCGACGACAGCCCCACCATGCGCGGGCTGATCACCGCGGCGCTGCGGCGGGATCCCGACATCGAGGTCGTCGGTTCGGCCGCCGATCCGCTGGAGGCGCGCGAGGCGATCAAGCGCCTGAACCCGGACGTGATCACCCTGGACGTCGAGATGCCGAACATGAACGGCCTCGAGTTCCTCGAGAAGATCATGCGGCTGCGGCCGATGCCGGTGGTCATGGTCTCGACCCTGACCCAGGCCGGCGCGGACGTGACCGTGGCGGCGCTGGAGATCGGCGCGGTGGACGCAGTCGGGAAGCCGGTCGACGGCACGCCGCCGGCGGTCGCCTTCGCCGAACTGGCGCAGAAGGTGAAGACGGCCGCGGCCTCGCAGGTGCGTGCGCGCGGCGACGCGCCTCCGGCTCCGCCGCCGGCCGCCGCCGACTACCGGCCCGATCCTTCCCATATCCTGGCCATCGGCGCCTCGACCGGCGGAGTCGAGGCCCTGATCACCATCCTCACGGGATTCCCCGAGAATTGCCCGGCGACGGTGATCACCCAGCACATGCCGGCGACCTTCACCCGCAGCTTTGCCGCGCGGCTCGACAAGATGTGCGCGCCGCACGTCGCGGAGGCCGAGGACGGCGCGCCGATCAAGCCGGGACACGTCTATATCGCGCCGGGCGGAGAAGCCCATCTCGAGGTGGCCGGGGCCAGTCTGCGCTGTCGTCTGACCCGAAGCGAAACGGTGAACGGCCACCGCCCCTCAGTGGATGTCCTGTTCGAGTCCGTCGCCCGCGCCCGTCGCCCCATGACGGGGGTGATCCTCACCGGCATGGGCAAGGACGGCGCCCGCGGTCTGCTGACCATGCGCGAGGCCGGCGCCCGGACGCTTGGACAGGATGAAGCGTCCTGCGTCGTCTACGGCATGCCGCGCGCCGCCTTCGAACTGGGCGCCGTCGAGCGCCAGTTGCCGCTCCACCGTCTCCGTCCCGCCATTCTCGACCTGTGCGTCGCCCCCGCCGCCTGAGGATCCGTTCAGTACCATGCCCGCCGCTTCCGCCCTCCACGTCCTGATCGTCGACGACCAGCAGACCATGCGCTCCCTCGTCCGCAACAGCCTGCAGCAACTTGGCGTCCGCGAGATCATCGAGGCCGCCGACGGCGAGGCCGGCCTGCGCCAGGTGATCAGCAAGCCCGTTCACCTGGTGATCTCCGACTTCAACATGCCCAACCTGGACGGTCTCGGCCTGCTGCGCGCGATCCGGGCGCACCCGCCGATCAAGACCACCGCCTTCATCATGCTGACGGGCCGGGCCGATCGGGAACTGGTGCAGCGCGCCGTGCAGTTCGGCGTCAACAACTACCTCGTCAAGCCGTTCACAGTCGCCCAGCTCAAGGAGAAGCTGGAGGCGGTCTTCGGGCCGCTGACATGACCGCCGCCCGCCGCGCCGAACATTCCGAGCGCCGGCTCCACGTGGGGCAGGGCGAGCACCACGTGACTTCGGATCCGGACGTTGTCCTGACCACGGTGCTCGGCAGCTGCGTCGCCGCCTGCCTGTGCGATCCGGTGGCGGGGGTCGGCGGGATGAACCACTTCCTGCTGCCGGACGGCGCGGGGGCCGGCACCGACGCCGGGCGGCGCTACGGGGCCTACGCCATGGAACTGCTGATCAACGACCTGCTCAAGTCCGGCGCCCGGCGCGAGCGTCTCGAGGCCAAGCTGTTTGGCGGCGGGCGCATGTTCGACTCCCTGCGCGACGTGGGACAGGCCAACGCCGACTTCTCCGAGCGCTTCCTGAGGGATGAGGGCATCCGCGTCGTCAGCGGCAGCCTGAGAGGCATGGGCGGTCGGCGCCTGCACTACTGGCCGGCGTCGGGGCGGGCCCTGCAACGAAGCGTCGCGGACGCGGCGGCGCCGCGACCCATGCCCGCGCCCGCGGCGCTACCCGCCAGCGGCGAACTGGAGCTGTTCTGATGACGCAGTCCGACCGGGCCCTCCTGGCCGCCCTGGCGACCGAAACCGACGCGTTGCGGGCGCAACTGGACGAGCTCGCCGGCCGACTGGGCGTATGGATGCGGGACCTGCCGCCGGGTCTCTCCGGCGGGATCGTAACCGAGGCCCAGGCTTTCGACCTGCTGGGCCAGCGACTGGAGGCGCTGACGATGCTGCTCGAGGGTGTCGCCCGAGGGGAAGCCGTCGCTGACCTGATCGCGGCGGTGCCCCTCGCGGACATGGCGGATCGCCTCGGCGGGAAAGGGCCGGCGCCGACGATGGCCGCCGGCGACCTCGTACTGTTCGATTGAACGATGGCGAGCGCCTTCCGATCGCGGGTCAATCTGGAGCACTCCTCGGTGCTGCTGATCGACGACAACCCCAGGTCGCTGGACATGCTCAGTTCGATCTTTCACGGCTTCGGGGTGAAGGAACAGATCAAGTGCGAGAGCGCGATCGCCGCGACGGACATCCTGCGGCGCCGCCTGATCGACCTCGTCCTCGTGGACTGCTCGATGCCCGAGATGGACGGCTACGACTTCGTCCGCTGGCTCCGCCGCGAGACGGCGCCGCCCCTGCGCTATGTCCCGATCATCATGCTGACCGGTCACGCGGCGCAGTCTCTCGTCCACAAGAGCCGCGACTGCGGAGCGAGCTTCGTCGTGGCCAAGCCGCTGACGCCGGCGGTGTTGCTGAAACGCATCCTCTGGTTGGGCGCGGACGAACGGCAGTTCGTCGAATCGGACGAATATCTGGGGCCGGACCGGCGGGTGCGGAACTTCGGGCCTCCGCTCGGCCAGCCGGGCCGTCGCGCGGGCGACCTCTCAACCCACGTAGGCGCGGCCAGCGAGCCGAACCTGGATCAGGCGGATATCGACATGCTTCTCAAGCCCCAACGAGTGACGCTGTGAGCGGGGCGCGGCTGGTCAAGGTCCAAAGCGGCCTGGCGCGTCAGCTGGCGCGGCCCGGGGGGCGGACCCTGGCCGATGCCGAACGAATGGCCGATGCGGCGCTGCAGACCCACCGCTCGGACGCCTTTGCCGAGCTCGGGCGTCTGATCACCGAACTTGAGGCGGCCTGCACGACCCGCGCTGCGCAGGACCGCGAGCGGGTCTACGCGCTGGGGGCGAGCCTCGTCGATCTGGCTGGATTCTTCGACACGGGGCCCTTCTACGAAGCTGCCTACAGCCTCTGCGACCTGACCGACCGCTCACGCGACGGCGCGCTGTGGAGCTGGGAGGCGGTGCAGGTGCACGTCCAGGCCCTGCGCCTGCTTCACCTCGCCGGACTGGGCGAGGCCGGGCCCGACGCCGCCGCCCTGCTCGCAGGCCTGCGCCGCCTGGTCGCTTCGATCATCGACTGAAGAGGAAAGCTGCGCCGCCGCCGGGAGGCATGGCGGGGCCGGTGGCGGAGAGGGGGGGATTCGAACCCCCGGTACGCTTCCACGTACGCCGCATTTCGAGTGCGGTACATTCAACCACTCTGCCACCTCTCCGCGGGGCCGAACGTCTCTGGTCGAACGGACGGCCTAACTAGTCGGAGAGGGGCCGGGCCGCAAGCGGGCGGCGACGGAAATTCGTCAGCGCAGGGCGGGCAGGGGCAGGCCAAGGGCCTCGCCGGCGGAAAGGTCGCCGTCGGCGACGCGGTAGAGTTCGGCCGGGCGGCCGCCAGTGGCGGCGGAGAGGCGTCCGGTGGGGCGGACAAGGCCGGTGCGCTCGACTCCCCGACGGAAGTTCTGCTTGTGCAGCGACAGGCCTGAGACCGCCTCGGCGGCGGACTGCAGGCCGGAGAGGGTGAAGGTTCCCGGCATCAGGTCGAACAGCACCGGGCGGTAGCGCAGCTTGGCGCGCAGCCGACCGAGCCCGGTGGCGAGGATGCGGCGGTGGTCGGAAGCCATGGGACGGCCCGACGCCAGGGTCGACGGCGGCCGGTCGCCGTCACGCGCCGCCTCAACCACAAGCCCGGCCTCGTAGAGCAGTTCGTAGCGCTCCAGCACCCGGCTCTCATTCCAGCGCAGGTCTGCGCCGGCGGCGAACAGGGTGTCGACCCGGGCGCGCCGGCGGGCGTCTTCCCCCGCCCAGGCGCGCAGGGCTTCCAGCATCGGCCCGACGCACGGCGGAGCTCCCTCGCGGCGATCCTCCCAGGGAAAGAAATCCAGCACCGGCGTCCAGCGAGCGTCGGCCTGGGGCACGTCGGCGGAGTCCGCGGTGAGGGCGAGGTAGCCGACCGACACTTCGCGGCGCCGCTCGGGACCGGGGGTGGCGCGGGGGCTGTCGCGGCCCAGATCGCCGAAGGTGTAGAGTTGCTCGACGAAGCCGAGGCGGAAGCCGGTCTGGGCGGTGACGAACGCCCTGAGCGCAAGTTCGAAGGTGCGGTCGCGGACCGGGTCGAATGGCCCGAAGGGCAGGGCGGCGTCGCCGTCGACCCCGGGCGTCGTGAGAACGCTGGCCGCGCCGTCGCGCAGGGCTATGACCACGGCGGACAGGCCGATGCGAACGCCGGCCTGGTCGATCGACGGGTCCAGCGTCGCGCCCATGGCTACTCCGTGTGCCAGGCGTCGGCGGCCGGGATCAGGCCGACGGCTTCGGCCAGCACCCGGTACCGCTCGAGATAGCGCTGCTGGGCCACCGGGGCGGGCAAGGGTTCGATGACAAGGTCATATCCCGCCGGCGGAGCGCCGAAGAAGCCGAGCGACTCCTTCCTTGTGAAGCCGGCCAGCTGGGTGGCCTCGAAGAAGGCGCAGGCGCGGTCGGCCTTCTTGATCAGGGTCTTGATCTCGACCGGGTTTTTCGGGGGCAGGCCGAAGCGCAGATGGATGGCCGCCTCCAGTCGGGCCTCGAAGGCCTTGTAGTTGACGCCGAGCGCCGATTTGAACGGCGAGATCATGTCGCCGATCACGTACTCCGAGGCGTCGTGGAGCAGGGCGGCGAGGCGCCATTTCGGCTCCAGACCGGGCCGGACGTGGGCGGCGATCTCCTCGACCACGCAGGAGTGCTGGGCCACCGAAAAGGCGTGCTCGCCAATGGTTTGTCCGTTCCAGCGGGCCACGCGCGCGAGGCCATGGGCGATGTCCTCGATCTCGATGTCGAAGGGCGAGGGGTCGAGCAGGTCCAGTCGGCGGCCGGACAGCATGCGCTGCCAGGCGCGCGGGGCTTTGGCGGAAGAGGGGCGGGGCGTGACGGCCAAGGCAGGTTCCTGTCGCTAGAGCCTGATCGGCTGAGGTGGAATCGCTTCGCGATCCCGCCGATCTCGTGAATCAGGCTCTCGCAATACGCTGGACCGAAATCCGGCCTTGCTGGACTGCGTCCACAAGGCCGGTCCCGGTCCGGCCGGTCAGGTGACCCATCCGGGCCCGCCGATCAAGGGCGTTATTCCCCGACGTTGAGCGTCACCAGGTCCTTGGCGTCCTCGAAGGCGCGGCCCCGGTCGCGGTCGCGGGAGCGCACGGTAGCGACCACGAGCGGGCCGCCGACAGGACCGCGGGCCTCGTAGCCGACCAGACGCCAGCCCTCGGCCGAGGGCCGATTGTCGGTGAGAATCCAGCTGGCGCGGGTCGCCTCGCCGGCGGCGCTGGCCCGGATCTCGGCGCTGTCGTTGCGGGCGCGGATGCTGACGTTGTCGCCGTCGCCGCCGCCCTGGATGTCGACAGAGCCCGAGCCGTCGTCGGCGTCTATGTGGAAGCCGCCGATGCGCACGCTGGCCTTGTCGCCGCGGGTCTCGATGTGCAGGCCGGGGAGGCGCACGGTCGCGTCGTCACCCCGGGCGTCTACAGCCATCCCCGGAGCGCGCACCGAAGCGCGGTCTCCGGATGACGCCGAGGCCGCCGCGGCCGCCGCCTCATCGGCCTGGGCTTCGGCCCGCGCGGCGTCGCGCTCCGCCTCGGCCGCGGCGCGCTCGAGACCGGCAACCGCCTGCGGCAGATCGCCGGACAGGCGATCCTCGAAGGCCTTCAGGACCTCCGCGGGCGACGCGCCCTCAAGGGCGACGAGGTGGAGGCTGACTTCGGTCCCGCGCGGTCCGACGTAGCTGCACACCGTACCGCCCGCGCTGGCCGTGCCCTTGCGGGTCAGGGTGCCGTGGGTCTGCGGGCATTGCAGGGTGTCGACGACCTTCAGCACGCCCTTGCCCACTCCGTCTTCCGATGCGCGCTCGAGGCGAACCGAACGGTAGTTGTCGTCGCAGGCGGCGGCGAGCGCCGCAACGGCGCAGAGGGCGGGAACCAGAAGGGGACGGGTCGACATGGGCGGTGTCCTTGTACGGCCTCTATGGTGACCCCGCAGCGCAGCTTTACCAGTGAAATCGCGGTAACCGGGGTGTCCAAACCTGATCGGCGGCGTGGCGGAAGATTACAGTCCTGGCCGGCTCCCCTCGCGGCGAGCGAGAAAGGCCAGCCGCTCGAACAGATGCACGTCCTGCTCGTTCTTGAGCAGGGCCCCGTGCAGGGGCGGGACCAGCTTTCCCGGGGACTTCTCGCGCAGCACCGCCGGATCGACGTCGTCGACCATCAGGAGCTTCAGCCAGTCGAGCAGTTCGGAAGTCGACGGCTTCTTCTTCAGGCCCGGGGTGTCGCGGATCTCATAGAAGGTCTTCAGCGCCTCCGACACGAGGCGCGGCTTGATGCCGGGGAAGTGGACCTCGACGATCGCCTGCATCGTCTCCGCGTCGGGGAAGCGGATGTAGTGGAAGAAGCAGCGGCGCAGGAAGGCGTCGGGCAACTCCTTTTCGTTGTTGGAGGTGATCACCACCACCGGGCGACGCTCGGCGCGGAT
>JANJTI010000049.1 GCA_024711185.1 Brevundimonas sp.
CGGAGCGTTCAGCATTACGTACTTGGCCCCCTGGGAGGCGACCACGCCGGCCATCCGCTCGACGATGCTGTCCAGCAATTCGGCCAGCGCCGGCTCGGGCGGCGCCGGGGAGCGGATCAGCACCGCCTGGCTGTCCAGCACGGTGTCGCGCGCGGCGAGACCGTTGGCCTCAAGGGTCGCGCCGGTGGAGACCAGGTCGCAGATGGCGGTGGCCAGCTTCAGCCGGGGGGCCACCTCGACCGCGCCGCGCATGGTGACGATGTCCGCCTGCACCCCTGCCGCGTCCAGCCAGCGGCGCAGCACCCTCGGGTAGGAGGTGGCGATCCGCAGCCCCTGCAGCGAGGCCGGACCCGCGTAGTCCACCGACGGCGGGGCCGCGATCTTCAGCGTGCAGCGGCCGAACCCGAGCGGCATGAGGACCTCGGCGACCGGACCGCCGTTGCGGCCTTCCTCGAGCACGTTCTCCCCGACGATGCCGAGGTCGCAGACGCCGTCGGCGACAAAGGTCGGAATGTCGTCGTCGCGCACCCGCAGCAGGTCGATCGGATAGTTCTCGACCCGGAAGAGCAGGTCGTTGTTTCCCTTCACCACCCGCAGCCCCGCGTCGCGCACGAGATCGAGGCTGCGTTCGGCCAGACGGCCGGATTTCTGGACGGCGATGCGGAGCCGCCCCTGCACTGTACTCATGGTCGGAAACTCAGGCTTTCAGGCGATCCAGCACCAGTCGGTAGCCCTGGTGCGGCATCTCTTTGAGGAAACGGGCGACCCGGACGACGGTGGTCGGGCTGGCGTGCGCCTCGGCGGCTATCTCGCGATAGGAGCGGCCGCCGGCATGGAGCAGGCGGGCGACCTGCCAACGCTCGGTGAAGGCCCGGAGTTCGGCCGGCGTGCAGAGATCGGTCAGGAAGGCGTCGACCTCCTCGCGCGTCTCAAGCGCGAGGATGGCGTCATACAGGGCGACGCGATGGCGGGCGGCCGCTTCGGCGCCGGGCGGATAGGGAGCGGACATGGCGTACCAATATGCTGTAACAGTGGAACGCGCAAGCCCTTCGGCCGCGCCCTGCCCGACCTGGCTCGGCTATCGTCGGTTTCTGTCAGGCCCCCTTTGCTTGACGGTGACGGCGTTGCACGCGACAGATTTCCCATCCGGCGCTTGTGCCGGGGGGGAGCCATCATGAAATCCATCGTTTGCAGCCTCGCCCTTGCGGCCGCCGTCCTGTCGCCGGCTGTCGCGCAGGCCCAGAACGCCGGCCTCACCGCCAACTTCGGCGAGATCCGGCTGAACGCCGGCTTCACGCCGGATCCGTACCGCGTTTCCATCACCGCCGGCGGTTCGATCGACGCCTACGCCGACACCGACCTGCCGGGCGCCTGCGTTGGCAACATCAGCGCCGCCCCCGACTTCGAGGTGACCTACCGGGCCGGCAGCCTGCCGCTGGTGTTCCGCACCCGGTCGTCGACAGACACCACCCTGATCATCAACGGACCGGACGGCCGCTGGTATTGCGACGACGACAGCTGGGGCGACGGCGACGCCGAGGTGCGCTTCAACCGGCCGCAAAGCGGCACCTATGACATCTGGGTCGGCACCTTCGGCGGCGGCACCGCGGCGGCCCAGTTGCTGATCACCGAAACGCCGTAAGACCTGGCGGCGGGACCGGCCGATCAGCGGCCGGCTCCGTACGCCGTGTGGGTGGGCAGGCGGGGCGCGGCCCGCGCGAGAATCGCCGCCGGCCGGTATGCTGGACCGATGGTCGCTTTCGCAGCCCTGCTTCGCCGCCGCCGGCAGGCGCCGTCCGCGCCGCTTGGCGCGCACGAGGTGCGACGGCTCGACACGCCGGACGGGCGGCTGCTGGCCGGCGCGGCGGCCATTCTGGCGGCCATGGACCAGGCCTTCGAGGCCTTGACGGAACTGCACGCGCGGAGTCGCCGTCGGGCCCCCGACCCCGGCGGCCCGGACGCCCTCGGCGAGGTCGCCCTGCTGCGATTCGGCCTCGTCCAGTTCGTCGACAGTTTCGACTCCGCCCGGAGCGCTGGCCTGCTGGAGGCGGCGGACCTCGACGGCCCGGACGGCGGGCTCGTCTTCTATCGGCACCTCTGCGCCTTCCGCGACGAGCTCGAGGGGCCCGGGGCGCGGCTGGTGGGGGAAACCGAGGCGGTGGTCCTGCTGCGCAGGATCGCGGATCGACCCGTCCTCGTCGGCGTGGCCACGCGCGCGCGGCGGCCCGGCCGCCTGACCCCCGCCGAACTGGCGCAAATACTCTCGTTCATCGGCCGGACGCGCTCAGCCTGCGCGACGCGGCTCGAGCAGAAGCGGTCGGCGCTGCTCGACCGTGTTCGTGCCCTCTCCGCCGAGGAACTGGACAGCTTGCCGGCAGCGCAGGAGCGCTGAAGGGGGATCGGTCAGACGGCGCCGACCTCCAGTTCCGACATGCGAAGGCGGGCGGCCGCGGCGGCGGCCGCGAAGCTGGCCGCGCAGTTGAGCGAACTGCGCGGCGCCGCCTCGACGCGGATGCGCGCCTCGTAGGCTTCCAGGCTCGCCGGCGGCGCTTCGGCCAGCCGCTTCAGCGCGGCCAGACCGAGTTGTTTCTCGACCATGCTGCGCTGGCAGGCGTCCCGGGCCTGCCGGAGCATGACCTCGACGGGGGCGGGAGCGGAGGCGGGGAGGTCCACCCCGGCCACCTCCGCGGAGGCGCGCTGGCATCGCTCCTGCACAGCCCGAAGATCCGCGTCGTTGGGTAGACGCCCCTGCGCGCGCCAGGCCAGTTGCACGCCGTCGACGGCGCTGTTGCAGGCCGCCATGGTGTACTTCACCTGGCCCCAGACATGATCGAACTGGGCCTGGCTCAGCCGGCGGCTCTGCGGCTCCGGGAGCGCCGCGGCGGCAGTTCGGGGTTGGGCGAGGCCTGCAGGGCGCCATTCCGACGGCAGCGCCGGGATGGCCAGCGGCCGGTCCGGCAGGCATAGCGCCAGCCCGGTCGCCAGCAGGCAGGCGAAGGATCGCAGGGGGCGGCGGCCCCGGCGCTCCGGGCGCGCTCTCGAGCGGACCCCCCTGACGACCATCACGCCCCCCGCCGCGGTTCCACTGCTTGTACCACTGATCGGCGAGTCGATGGGACTCCCGACCGCCGTGGCGGTGCAGACAGTCCGGTGCGTACTTGTCTCCGACGCCCGGAGCCTGGGCCTGCTTGCAGGCCGGCGCTGTTTGCTCGGCTGGCGGTCACTGCTCCGGGCGCTGGCTACGGGGGCAAGCCTGGTCGGGATGCGGAATGCGGTTGTGTTCCGGCGGACAGGGCCAAGCTACTACAGGCGCAGCGAAAACTGAGAAGTGGACGACCCCGGTGTCAGCCCAACGCCCGCGCCAACCACCTGAACCGGGCTTGGGCGTTATTGTCTGGCATCCCATTCAGACTGGCTGAAGTCCGCTCTGCGCTTGAGCTTGAGGAGCCAGAGGTCGAGTTCGTAATGGACCCTCCGGCCGTCATAGGAGTATGCCGTGAGGAACTGTGACGTGCAGTTCTCCATCATCCGGTTATCGGTCCCGGTCGGATCGATGCACTCGCCGGTGTACCTGTACTCCCGTCGCTCTGCGCGAAATTCGCCCGGCCGGAGCACACCCACGCGCGCTCCGAGAACATAGGCGGCAGGGAAGGGACGCGAACTGCTGATCTCGGTGATCGTGGCGACATTCCCGGTGATGGTGACCTTCACCTTGCGGCGGGTGTCGTACCAGTCACCAGCAATGTCGCTGTGGGGGTCGATGGAGATGACGATCGCCGTCTGGGACGTTACGGCGGGCGAGGCGACGGCAGGGGGCGCGAGCAGCAGTGTTGCGACGATCAGCGACGCCAGACGAACCATGATGTCCACCCAAACCCGGAGTGAGCCTCTCAAAGCTCGGCAGACGTTGCAACGTTGAGTTCATGCGGGCGGAGAGCGGACACGCACACGTTCCCTTGCGTCCGGAGATCATCTATCCGCGGGGCCGGGCGTAGCCGCGAAGGCAGACGCGACTGCGCCGACGTTGGCGCAAATCCGGGCCGCCCGACCCTGCGAAGGCTGCGGGGGCTCGCTGGAACGCACTTCGGAGCGATCTGCAGTCAGTCTGCCGTATCCCTTCGAAGTTCGGCTTCGTATCGCGCCAGGGGCAGCCAGTCCCGACTGCACGCCTGGGCATAAAGGCGACCCTCGGCCAGTCGAGCAAAGACGATATGTTCCCGGTCGCGCTCAAACTGCATTCCGCACAGGCTGCTGTCGCCGGATTGATGTCGGACCGCCACGCGGGCCCCAACCGCTCCCTTGAGGGGGCGCTCGACCGCGAAAACGGTCTCGCTTGTCGGTCGGCCATCGGTTCGACCGACGCGTCGCACCCGTTCGACCTGGCCGATGAAGATGACGTCGGCCCGATCGATCTGACTTGCGGGATCGGGCGGGGGGCAAGAGCAGGCACACGCCGGTCCGGCAGGCGTCGTCAAACCGAGCGCGATCACCACCGTCGCGACGCGTAGAACGAGCGGAAACGGCATCATGGCCTCTTTCGAAATCGACCTCAGCGCCTGATACGGTACAGGTACGCGAACGTCGGCGCATCAGGAGCGGCGTCCGGCGGAGAAGGCGTCACGGCGGCCACCACGATGCTGTCCCTGCCCTCCTCGCCGAACGCCGTGATCCGGACGTTGAGCGCCTCGATTGGGACCGGGTCCGCATCGCCTTGCCCAACCGTGTCCAAGCCCGGCTGCCACTCGTGCCCGTCGGCAAGACCGACAAGCCGTCCCCCCTCGATCCTGAGGGGTTCGATCAAGGCTCCGGTGGAGTTCAGGACCTCGACGCCGGATATCGCGACGCCGTTCTGATTGAACCGTTGCCAGACCTGGTCGCCGCCGACGGAAAAAATGGCGGCGAGATCCTCACTGCCGGTGATCGGCGCCAGGCGCAGATTCGATGCGTGGCCTCGCTGACTGGACGATGACCAGATCGATTGCGCGGTGTCGCTCCATTGGCCGTCCGGTTCGAGGGTCGTCAGTTTGAGATTGTCCCACATCGGACTGCCTGTCCCCCACGCGACGGCCGCGCCGCCATCCTGCAGCGGCGAGGCGTCGATAGTCGGCATGTGGCTGAGCCGGTCCTCGAGGATGTCGGCGAGCCCTTCTTCTCCATCAGGAGAGAAGGAGACGAGGCGCAGCTCGTGCAAACCCGTTTCGGGGATGAAGCTCGTGAATGCAACGGCGACCGCTCCGCTCTGAAAAGGGATTATCCTGCCCCTGCGAGGTTGGTCGACCGCGTCGGGCCCGGTGAGCAGCGACTCGGTGAGGAGCAGGTCCTCGCCCACCGGCTCGCCGTCGCCCGAGAACCGCTGCAGCCTCATGCCGCCGGCCTGTACTCGGGATTCGGTCACCTCGTCCGCAGAGTAATAAAGGACCCAGAATCCTCCATCGTGCGCCGCAGCCACGTCGTACACCCGGCCCTCGTCAGGGGCGAACGCGCGCCCCACGGCCCCCTCCGTAGACGTGTAGACCCGGACATGCTCGATGCTGTCCTGAGGTCGATCCCTGATCGCGAGTACGAAACGATCCGGGCCGATCACCTCCAGATCTTCCACATATCCCGGGAAAGGATGACCCAGGCTGCCCCGTTGCTGGGTCGCCGCGGGAACCTCCGGTTCGATGTGCTGCGCGACGGCGGGCCGGCCGGCCGCCCCCGAAGCCAGTATTGCGAGGACTGCGAGCGATCGGGCGATTGGCGTGGAAGCATTCATTTGGCTGGCTCCGGAAGGCTGCCGCAAGTCCGCGGGCGAGGGCGAAAAGTTCAGTCTCGGTTCGGTCCAGGCGGGGAGCCCAGTGCGTCCTCGATGCATCGAAGCGCCGCAGTCCGGGTCCCGCCCGCGACGTCAGGCCTCGGATGATCGAAGTCCCGGACATAGATCGACCGGAGGAAGCCCTCACTCGCCCGGCCGATGCATTGCATCCGCTGATACGAGCCGCGCTCCCGCGTGTGGCCCAGCACCATCACCACCAAAGGCGCCGCGGTGGCGCGGTCGGGTGTGGAGGATCGCACGCAGTCGACCCGCTCGTTCGTGGGGTCAGGATCGTCCGTCAGGCAGTGGCGGAAGACTTCGCCGTCGAACAAGGGGCGGCCGTAACGCAGGCTGCCGTCGGCTTCGAGGGCCTCCAGCAGCCGCACGGTCTGGCCGGCAAGCGGATCGCCAGGGCCGCCTGTGGTGAGGACGACGATTTCCGCCTCAAGCAGCGGGAAGGCGCCGTCTGCCGGGCCGGGCGGTGCGAAAGCGAGCGCCAGAGCGAGGGCGGTCCCGAGCATCGCCTACTCCGGGTCCAGCTGAGGCCAGGCGACAGCGCTGATCAGTCTGTTGCCATGCCCCGTGCGCCAGGCGCCGAGCCGCCGCACGGGCTGTCCTTGCTCTGTCATCTCGACATAGACGACGGTGGAGTCAGAAGCGGGCGGAGTCGGCGGTGGCGGGGGAAGCATGGGCGCCCCCGGGGGCGGTGGCGGCGGCACGTAGGGAACTTCGCCCGGCCAGAACGGTCCCGCGGCGGCACGACAGCGATCGGAGAGGCTGGACTCGATGGCGTGCGCGTCCTGGGCGCGAAGGGGACCGCCGACGGGGCGCCATCGCTCGGTGTCCGGAGTCTCCGGGGGAGCCCCGCCGGGTTGACGCTGCTGGACCATCCTGGGGTCGCGGTCCTGTTTCCAGAACCACCAGGAGCCGTCGCTCTCCTGCCAGACGGCCGTCCAGACGGTATTGCCGTAAAGGCCTCCCGGGGGGGCGATCGTCCGAAACAACACGCGCGCGTCAGGGGGCGGTGTGCGCCACGGTCCTTCGGCGACCACGAACTCGGCGAACAGCCGGTCCTCGTAGGTCGCCATCCTCTGACGATGATCCGCCGTCGCGGGATCGGCGCGGGCCGCCTCAAGGCGGGCGATCTGCTCGGGAGACGCGACGCGGCATTCGACAGAATCCTGTTGCCGGATCTCCCATTCGGGAGGCTGCGCAACCAGCTCAAAGAACATGTGAGGCCTTGCTGCCTGATCTGGAGGGGCCGCGGACGAAGCCGAAGACCGCGCCGCCGATCGCGCCCGCGCACATCGTCATCAGCAACAGGATCCAGCCCGGCTCTCTCTGATCGTCAGGAGTTCCGCCGCTGGCGAGGAAGAGCGCCCCGGAGAGCAATCCGACGATCGCACCGGCGATCACGAACCAGGGCAGGGTGTCGCGCCGGAGGGCTTTGAGGATGAGGAAGGACGGCAGACCTCCGATCACTGTCGCCGGCACAGTGAACAGAAGACCGAAAAGTCCAAGGAAGAGCGTACCGAAAAACCATGACGCAGGCTCTGCGCCCGACGAAGCGCTGAGCGTCGCCCCCAGTACAAGACTGGAGGCGAAGGGAGCCCCTGCAAAGGCCAGGACCGTTCGTGCGACCGACATTTCTCCCCCCACGCGGAACACGACTGAAACCGGGGTTACGTCAATCGTCAAGGTTGAAAGGTCGCCACGTCAGATTGCGTCATCCTGCGCGCTGAACCCTCGGCCCGGCGGGTGCAGACCACCCGGATCAAACTTGGACGAGCCTGGGGCCCGGTTCGGGATCGCGCGCCGGAGCCTGACGCTGAACCGGATGCGATGAACAAGAGGGAGCCGAGGCTTCCGGTAGCCCAGCCAATCCTTCAGGCAGCGGGAATGTCGGCCAGCGTCAAATCGACCAGGGCCGAGTTTCGGCGAAGGCGGCCTCCGTCATCGCCTAGTCAGCAGCACTGTCTGTGATCCGCAGCGTGGCGTCCGGCGTCACCCCCGCCTGCCTTGTACCTACCCAGACATCGTACTGCCCCGACGGGGCGAAATAGATCACCATGCCGGGATCACGGCCGTTGAGACCGCTGTTGTCGTCGCAGGCCCATTTCCCGTCGGGGAAGTTCACCAGAAGGGTCGTGTCGGCCTCAGAGTGCGCCAGGAAGACCAGTGGGGCCTCACCGGATGTGTACTGCACAACGAAGTCGGGCCCCTCCGCGACGAAGCCCACGCAGTTGGGCAGCAGCCGGGCGACATTCTCGGAGCCGCCAGCCTTAAGCTGTACCGTATGCTGTTCCCCGGCGGCCAAGCTTACACTGCCATATGCCGGAGGGATGCCGATTTCCTGAGCGTCTGCGGAGGCGACCACGCCAAGCTGCAGCGTCGATGCGGCCAGGAGGATTCTGAACATGATGCCCTTCCTTTGACCGTGACGGTGGCGGATCTTCTCGGATCCGCCAACCTTTTTGAAGATGACGATGCGCCGCTTTCCCTGACCCGCCGCGGAAGAAGGTGAGCCAGAGGGCCGATCGCATACAATCTGTTAGCGGGAAGACGGCCGGATTTCCGGACGGCAGGGACCGCCTCAGCCGGTTCAGAGGGCCTTCGCCCCTGGAATGCCCGCCGCGATTGGCGATCGCCCGAGTTTGCGACCCGCAGACGCCTCCGCAGGGCATCGCGGTGCGGACCAGTTGTTGGTGTCTATGGAGCAAGCCCGCATGGCGGACAGGGTGGGATTCGAACCCACGGTGGGCTTGCACCCACGGCGGTTTTCAAGACCGCTGCCTTAAACCACTCGGCCACCTGTCCACGCCGCGCGGGGCGGAGAGGCCGCATAGCGCAAAAGCGGCGCATTAACCAAAGCGGAATTCTTGCCTGCCATCCTTCCGCGCATCCGGAGCTGGGGCATGGCGGCGAAACTTCTGAAGGGACTTCTGGCGGCGGTGCTGCTGTCGCTCGTGGCGGCCTGCGCCAGCGGACCCCGCGCCGGCGGCGTCGGCGGGGTTCCCGTGGTCGCCGATCCCGCGCCGATCGTTCCGGGAACCATGCGACCCTACCAGATCCGCGGCCGCTGGTACCAGCCGGAGGAGCAGCCGAACTACGACGAGAGGGGCCTCGCGTCCTGGTACGGCGACCAGTTCCACGGCCGGCCGACCGCCACCGGCGAGCCCTTCGACATGAACGCCCTGACCGCGGCCCACAAGACCCTCCCGCTCCCCGGGCTGGTGGAGGTCACCAATCTCGCCAACGGTCGCCGGGTGGTGCTCCGCGTCAACGACCGTGGGCCCTTCGTGGACGGCCGCATCATCGACCTGTCGCGCGGCGCGGCCGACGCCCTCGACCTGCGCCGCGCGGGCGTCGGCGAAGTGCGGGTGCGCTACCTCGGGCGGGCCCCGCGGCTGGGCGGCGGGACGGTGCTCCACCAGGCCGAGGCGCGGCCGATTCCCTCCGGCGGGCCGGTTCCCTACACCCAGGTCGCCGCGGCCCCGCCGCCTGTGGCGCCTCCGCCAGCCGCCCGGCCGCCCGTTCACACGCCGCCGACGCCGGCGGCCGGCGTCTGGGTGCAGGCGGGGACAAGGGCCGACGCCGGCGCGGCGCGCCGAGCCGCCGACCAAAATGGCGGCAG
>JANJTI010000065.1 GCA_024711185.1 Brevundimonas sp.
CGAACAAGACCAATCGCGTGAGTCACGTCGGAGTTCTCGATCGCCGTCCGGCTGGTCAGTGTCGCGGCCCAGCGATCGAGACGGTCCAGCAGGAGGTCGGCTTCATCGGTCGAGCGAATCCTCATGCGCGCGAGCTTCGAAACCGCCGCCGAACATTCGGCGAGGCAGAACTCGCTGAGCAGGACGCGCGACTCAGCGTCCCGTACGAAGGGGTCGACGACCGTGTGTGCTGCCTCTTCCGCCACCGCAGCCATCACGGCGCTGGCATCCAGATAGAGGCTCACTCGGGATCGCCGTCACGCATCGAGCGGATCAACTCGGCGGCGGAAATTCCGAGAGGCGGTCCCTTTAGCCGTTCACGGACGAACGCGTCGTAAAGCGCCTGGCGTTCCTCCAACGTCAGCCTGGGAGCTGACCTCAACTCGGCGACCGGCTTGCCGTGCCGGGTGATGGTGATGCTCTCGCCCTTCTCGACCCGCTCGAGCAGATGGGTGAACTTGTTCTTCGCTTCCGCGACCCCGTAGCTGGCCATGGCGCGACCTCCTGTTCTGGCCATAAATATAGCCATAATCGCCCTGCGCCGCCAGTCGGGTTGTCCCGGCGCGGGGCCGGGCCTAGCTTCCG
This sequence comes from Brevundimonas sp., assembly GCA_024711185.1. Lineage (GTDB taxonomy): Bacteria > Pseudomonadota > Alphaproteobacteria > Caulobacterales > Caulobacteraceae > Brevundimonas. The sequence goes on from JANJTI010000065.1 coordinate 625, forward strand.
GCGCGAAATGTCCCATCGGAGTGTCTGAATGTCTCTCGCCCCCGCCCCGGTCCTGACCGGCCCGACCGGATCGCTGCTGGACCTGATCGGCAAGACGCCGATGGTGGAGGTGACAAAGATCGACACCGGACCGTGCCGGCTGTTCCTCAAGCTGGAGAGCCAGAACCCCGGCGGCTCGATCAAGGACCGCATCGCCCTGTCGATGATCGAGGCCGCCGAACGGGAGGGCTTCCTGAAGCCGGGCGGGACCATCGTCGAGGCCACCGCGGGCAACACGGGACTGGCGCTGACGCTGGTGGGCCAAGCCAAGGGCTACAAGGTGCTTCTCGTCATCCCCGACAAGATGTCCAAGGAAAAGATCCAGCATATCCGGGCGATGGGGGCGGACGTTCGCCTGACGCGTTCGGACGTCCCGCATGGACATCCCGAATACTATACCGACATGGCCGAGCGGCTGGCGCAGCAGATCCCCGGCGGCTTCTACGTCAACCAGTTCGCCAACGACGCCAACTCCGAGGCGCACTTCCGTTCGACCGGTCCCGAAATCTGGGAGCAGATGGGCGGCGACATCGACGCCTTCGTGGCCGGGATCGGCTCGGGCGGGACCATCACCGGCATCGCGCGGTACCTTAAGTCGAGGGGGTCGAAGGCGCAGATTATCCTCGCCGACCCGGTAGGCTCGACCCTGGCCGGCCTGGTCAACGAAGGCGTGCCGGGGCCGGAGGGCAGCTACACGGTCGAGGGCATCGGCCAGAATTTCGTGCCCGACACCGCCGACATGAGTCTGATCGACAAGGCCTATTCGATTCCGGATGCGGAGGCGGTGGCGACCGTGCGCGAGCTGCTGCTCAAGGAGGGGGTGCTCGCCGGCTCTTCCTCGGGCACGCTCATCGCGGCGGCGCTGCGCTGGTGCCGCGAGCAGACCGAGCCGAAGCGGGTGGTGACCTTCGTCTGCGACACCGGGGCCAAGTATCTGTCCAAGGTCTACAACGACGCCTGGCTGGCCGACCACGGCCTGGCCGAACGCGAGCTGCACGGCGACCTGTCGGATCTGATCACCCGAAAGTACGAGAACGGCGACGTGGTGGTTATCGGGCCGGAGGACACCCTCGACACGGCCTTCAAGCGGATGAAGGGCTCGGACGTCTCGCAGTTGCCGGTGATCCAGGACGGCCGGCTGATCGGCATTCTCGACGAAAGCGACATCGTGCATGTGATGGACACCGATGAGATCACCCGCAGGGAGCGCTTCGCCAAGCCCGTCTCGTCGGCGATGACCCGGGATCTGGATACGGTGCAGGTCGGTGAGCCGCTGGATGCCCTGGTTCCGTTGTTCGACCGTGATCGGGTAGCCATCGTCCTGGACGGAGAGAGGTTCGTGGGCCTGATCACCCGCACCGACCTGATCAATCACCTCAGCCTGAACCGCTAGCTCATGAAGGCCACGCTGTTCGCTCTCCTGGTGTCGCTGGCGGCGGGTTGGGCGGCGGCGGCGCAGTCACAGACCCCTTGCCCCGGGGATCTGCCGCACGCGGCGACGCGCGAGCCGGTCGAGTACGTCAGCGGCGGGCGCGTCGTCCGGGCCCTGATCTATCGGCCGCGACTGCCGGGCGGGGCCGGCGTGGTGCTGTTGCACGGCGCGCGCGGCCTGGCCGCCGATGCGCCGCGGTTCGACGCCCACGCCATCCAGCTGGCGTCTCGCGGCTACCATGTGCTGGTTCCCAACTACTACGATGCGCGGGCCGGACAGGAGCGCCGGACGGGGCGGGATCTGAGAACCTGGCGCCGGGTCGCGGCCGACGGCGCGACCTTCCTCGCCGCACAGCCGGGTGTAGAAGCCGGCAGGGTCGCCGGCTGGGGCTATTCGCTGGGCGGCTTCCTGTCCGGAGAGGCGGCGATGGAGAGCGCGGCGTTCACGGCGGCTGTTTCGCTGGCGGGCGGAACCGATGTGGGCGAGCCGGGGCGGAGCCGGCGGGGAGTTCCGGTGCTGCTGATCCATGCCCGGCAGGATCCGGTGATCTCCCCGATCTCGACCCGCCAGTGGGGCGAGGTCCTGCGGCGTCGCGGCGCCGACGTCGAGCTGCTCGAGCTCGATTGGGAAGGGCACGGCTTCGACGGGCCGGCGTGGTGCGCCATCTTTGAGGCGAGCCGGGCGTTCCTCGACCGGACCGTGGGGGCCCCCGAATGAGCTGGGCGGCGCTCCTGCTCGCGGGGCTGCTCGCCGCAACGCCGCCCGGCGCCGCGCAGGCGCAGGTCGGTGTGCCCGGCTGCGCCGACGACGTAGCGGTGCGGGCGACGCGGGAACTGGTCAGCTTCGAGAGCCGGGGCGTTCCGATCCGCGCCCATCTCTACACGCCGCGCGGAGAGGCGAACGGGGCGGCCATCGTCCTGCTCCACGGCGGGACCGGGTTCGAAATAAATTCGATCCTCTTCGACGCCCACGCCATCCAGCTGGCGTCCCGCGGCTACCAGGTCCTCCTTCCGGCCTACTTCGACGCGGCCCGGCCGGACACGCGACGTCGCACCGTCAACGCCAGGGCCTGGCGGCAGGCGGCGCTGGACGCGGCGGCCGAACTGTCCCGCCGTTCCGGCGTCGAGCCGGGCCGGGTGGCGCTGTGGGGCTATTCCCGGGGAGCCGGCGTGGCCGCCGCGGCGGCGACGGCGCCCGGGAGCGGAGTGCGCGCGGCCATCCTTGCGGCGGGAGGGGGGTCGGTGGACGGCGAGAGCCCGGCCGGCCGCGACCTGTCCGTCCTGATGCTGCACGCGCGCCGGGACGAAGCCGTGCCGGTGCGGGCGACGTTGCGACTGGCCGACGAGTTGCGCGAGGCCGGCGCGGCCGTCGAGGTGCAGGCGCTTGATTTCGACGGGCACCAGTACGACCTGGCGACGTGGTGCGAGGTGTTTCGCCGGACGCGGCGCTTTCTCGAGTCACGTCCGGAGGGGGCCCATGGACCGGCGTAGCCTGCTGCTCGCTGCGGCGGCGACGGCGCTTCCGGGGGCGGCGCCGCCACAGGAGGCGGGAGGGCCGACCTACGAGGGCGTGACATTCCAGAGCCATGGCAAGCCGATCCGCGCCAGCCACTACCGCCCGACCGGTGCGGGCAGGCGGGCCGCCGTCGTGATGATGCACGGCTCGGGCGGGCGCATCCGCAACGCCGGCCCATGGCACGAACTCGCCATGCGCTTCGCGGGCGACGGCTACGAGGTGCTCACGCCGCTCTACACGGACGCCTTTCCGGACGACGGGGTTCGGCCGCAACGGATGATGGAGGCCTGGCGCGACGTCGGCGAACACGCGATCGACTGGTTCATCGGGCGCGGGATCGATCGTCGGCGCACGGCGATGTTCGGCTACTCGCTGGGATCCTATGTCGCCGTCGACGGGGCGCTGGGCAACAGCCGGGCCGCGGCGGCGATCGGGCTGGCCGGGGGCGTCGACGTCTACACCCCGCGTCGGCCGCGCCGGCGCATTCCGGTGCTGATCATCCGGGCCGCGAACGACACCCACGTCCTGCCCCGCAACACCGCCGCCTGGGTCGAATTTCTCCGCGAGAACGACATTCCCGTCGACGTCGAGGTTATAGACGGGGCCGGACACCTGTTCACGCCGCCGGAGTGGGCCGAGATTTTCGCCCGCTCCGCGGCCTTCTACGCCGGCAATATCGGCCGCCCCGAGGATTGATGATGAGTACGCTGAAGAACAGCCAGGGCTTCTCCACCCGCGCCATCCACGCCGGCCAGCGGCCCGACCCGACCACGGGGGCGGTGATGACGCCGATCTACGCCACCTCGACCTACGCCCAGGAAAGCCCGGGCGTGAACAAGGGCTATGAGTACGCGCGCGGCAAGAACCCGACCCGGGAGGCGTTCGAGGCCTGCCTGGCGGATCTGGAGGGCGGGGTGCAGGGCTTCGCCTTCGCCTCGGGCATGGCGGCGACGGCGACAGCGCTGGAGCTGCTGGACGCGGGATCGCACATCGTCACCGGTGACGACCTGTACGGCGGCAGCTGGCGGCTGTTCGAGCGGGTGCGGCGGCGCTCGATGGGGCTGGACTTCGCCTATGTCGACCTGTCCGACCTGGCCGCGGTCGAGGCGGCCATCACGCCGAAGACGCGGATGATCTGGGCCGAGACGCCGACCAATCCGCTGATGAAGCTGGCCGACATCGAGGGCCTGTCGAAGATCGCGAAGGCGCGCGGGCTGAAGCTGGTGGTCGACAACACCTTCGCCACTCCGTGGAGCCAGCAGCCGCTGTCGCTGGGCGCGGACATCGTGATGCATTCGGCGACCAAATACCTGAACGGCCACTCGGACATCATCGGCGGGGCGCTGGTGACGGGCGACGCCGAACTGGCGAAGGAGCTGAAGTTCCTTCAGAATTCCGTCGGCGGCGTGATGGGGCCGTTCGACGCCTTCCTCGCCAATCGCGGCCTGAAGACCCTGGGCCTGCGCATGAAGGCGCACAACGAGAACGCCCTGGCGATCGCGCGCTGGCTCGAGACCCGCAAGGGGATCGCGAAGGTGATCTACCCAGGCCTGATCAGCCATCCGCAGCACGAGCTGGCGGCGCGGCAAATGAACGGCCGTTTCGGCGGCATGGTCACCGTCCTGATCGACGGCGATCTGGCGCGGAC
>JANJTI010000087.1 GCA_024711185.1 Brevundimonas sp.
CGCCGCGGCCCGGCCGGACGGCGACCGTCCCGGCTGGCGCCTGCAGCTCTGGCGGCGCGAGAGCGACCTCGAGAACACCTTCGTTGCCCTCGCCGACGACCGCTCCGCCGCCACGCCCGCCAACCACCAGTTCGAGACCCCCGCCGTCGGCTGGGGCGCCAATGCGGCCCTGCGCCGGGTCATCGTCAGCGGCATCGCCCGCGTCGAGTGGGAGCTTGGCGCCGACGCCCGCGTGTTCGAGGGCGAGACCCGCGAGCGTTTCCGCAACCTCGGCGCCGGCTTCACCCGCGGCCGCGTCGCGGGCGGCGAAACGTCCGTCGCCGGCCTCTACGCCGAGGGCTCCTGGACGCATGGGCCGTGGCTCGTCGCCGGGGGCCTGCGCGCAGACCGGTGGGAGAACCGTGGCGGGATTCGTCGCGAGTTCGACCTCGCCAACGGCAACGCAACCCTCGACGAGACCGACCCCGACCGCTCCGGCGAGGTGATCAGCGCCCGCCTCGCCGCCCGCCGCGACCTCGGCGCCGGCCACGCGCTGCGCGTCGCCGCCTACTCCGGCTTCCGGCCCGCCACCCTCAATGAGCTGCACCGCCCCTTTCGTGTCGGCAACGACATTACCGAGGCCAACGCCGGCCTGGAGCCGGAACGGCTCCGCGGGATCGAGGCCGGCTGGAGCTGGAGCGGAGACCGCGCCTCCGTGGCCGCCACCGTGTTCCGCAACGAGATCGCCGACCCCATCGTCAACGTCACTCTCGCCGAAGGTCCCGGAAACTTCCCGCGCGCCGGCTTCGTCCCCGCCGGCGGCGTGCTGCGTCAGCGGCGAAACGCAGGAACGATCCAGGCGACCGGCGTGGAGGTCGACGGCCGACTGGACCTTACGGACGACCTGTCGTTGCGTGCCGCCGCCGCCTTCACCGACGCCGAGGTGGACGGCGGCGCCGCCGCCCCGCAGCTGACCGGCCTGCGTCCGGCCCAGGCGCCGCGCTGGAGCGCCGTGGCGGGGCTCGACTGGCGCGCGACCGACCGCCTCGCCCTGGCCGCCGACCTGCGCTGGGAGAGCGATCGTTACGAGGACGACCTCAACAGCCGCGTGCTGGAAGGCGCCGTCACCGCAGCCGTGCGCGCGGACTGGAAGGTGCGCGCGGGCGTCGACCTCTATCTCGCCGCCGACAATCTGTTCGACGAGGCGGTGGAGGTGGCCGAAACGGGGACGGGCGTGCCCGGATACGGCCCGCCGCGGACATTGAGGCTGGGCCTGCGCCTCTCACGCTGACTGCGCCAATCCAGCTATTGCAAATCGTTCGCAGGTTCGGCACAAGCCGGACGTGACCGACACCGCCGCCGCCAGTTCAAGACCCAGCCCCGCCCTGAACGCCCGCCGGTCGTTCTGGCTCAAGCAACTGCATCAGTGGCACTGGATCTCGGCCGCCGTCAGCCTGGCCGGCCTGCTGCTGTTCGCGGTCACGGGAATCACCCTCAACCACGCCGCCCAGATTCCCGCCGAGCCTGTCGTGGTCGAGACCGCCGCCCGGTTGCCGGCGCCCCTTGTCGAACGCCTCGCGGCCTTCCCCGAAACCACGACCGACCCCGTCCCCGACGCCGTCGCCCGCTGGGCCGCCGACGCCCTGGACGCCCGGATCGCCGGGCGCCCCACCGAAACCACCGCCCACGAGATCTACGTCGCCCTGCCCGAGCCCGGCGGCGACGGCTGGCTGACCCTCGACCGCGCCACCGGCGAGGCGGTGCGCGAGCGCACCACGCGCGGCTGGATCGCCTGGGCCAACGACCTGCACAAGGGCCGCAACACCGGCCCGGTCTGGTACTGGTTCATCGACATCTTCGCCATCGCCTGCGTGGTCTTCGCCGTCACCGGCTTCGCCCTGACCTGGATGCACGCCCGCCAGCGCCCGTCGACCTGGCCCCTGCTCGGGCTCGGCGTCCTGATCCCCGTCGTCATCGCCCTGCTGTTCATCCACTGAGGTCGCTCATGCGCCAGCTCCCCATCGCCCTCGCCTCCCTCGCCGCCGGCGCGGTCGCCACGCCCGCGCTGGCCGCCGACCTGAGCGTCTCGGTGACCATCCCCCGGCTCAACGTCGCCGCCTACCATCGGCCCTATGTCGCCGTCTGGGTCGAGCGCCCCGACAACACCGCCGTGCGCACCCTCGCGGTCTGGTATCAGCAGACCGCCAACCGCGAGGGCGACGGCAAGGACTGGCTGAAGGACATGCGCACCTGGTGGCGACGCGGCGGCCGGTCGATGACCCTGCCGGCCGACGGCGTCTCCAGCGCCACCAAGGCCCCGGGGACCCACACCGTCGCCGTGCCCGGCGCCCGCCTGTCGAACCTGCCCGCCGGCGAGTACGTCATGGTCGTCGAGGCGGCCCGCGAACTGGGCGGCCGCGAGGTCGTGCGCGTGCCCTTCCGCTGGGGCGCGGCGAACACCGCCCGCGCCGCCGGCTCCACCGAACTCGGCGCCGTCGCCGTCGCCGTCACCCGCTAGAGGAAGTCCGCCATGAAGAAATCTCTCGCCCGCCTCGCCGCTCCGATCCTCGGCGTCCTGGCCGCCCTCGCCGCGCCGGTGACGGCCCAGGCCCACCGCGCCTGGCTGGCCCCGACCTCCACCGTGCTCTCGGGCGACAGCGCCTGGGTCGGCTTCGACGCCGGCATGTCCAACGGGGTCTTCATTCCCGACCACGCCGCGATGAACCTGGCAGGTCTGGTGATCACCGCCCCCGACGGCTCGACCGTCCAGCCCGAGAACCTGCACCGCGCCCGCTACCGCTCCACCTTCGACCTGCACCTGACGCAGCCGGGCACGTACAAGGTCTCCAACGTCACCGGCGGGATCATGGCCAGCTACCGCGAGAACGACGAGGAGAAGCGCTGGCGCGGTCAGGCGGCCGAGTTCCCGGGCGCCCTGCCCGCGGGCGCGACGGACGTCGTCGCCACCCGAACCTCGAACCGCATCGAGACCTTCGTCACCCTCGGCGCCCCGACCGACGGCGTCTTCGCTGACCCGGCAGAGGGCCTGGCGATGATCCCGGTCACCCACCCGAACGACCTGGTCGCCGGCGAGCCCGCCACCTTCCGCCTGTCCAACGACGGGATCGCCGCCGCCGGCGTCGAGGTGACCATCGCGCGCGGCGGCACGCGGTACCGCGACGCGCCGGGGGAGATGACCGTCACGACCGGGGCCGACGGCTCGTTCACCGTCACCTGGCCCGAGGCCGGCATGTACTGGCTGAACGCCGCCGTCCGCACCCCCGCGCGCGGCGACGCGATGGCCGCCAACGCCCAGTATGTGGCGGTCCTGGAAGTCCTGCCCTGACGTCCGCCGACAACAACCGGGTCCTGGTTCCGACGCACGGGCGGCCGCCGACGCGCGCGCCCGGCGACACGGTCGTCGACCTGTCCGGCCAGACCATGGGCACCACCTGGTCGATCCGGCTCGTCCCGCCGCCGGGGCTGCCGGCCGGCGCCGCGCGAGAGGCGGTCGAGACCGAACTGGCCGACGTCGTCGCCCGGTTCAGCCATTGGGATCCGCGCGCCGAGCTGGCCCGCTTCAACGGCGCGCCGCCCGGCTTCTACGCCGTCTCGGAACCGTTCTGGTCCCTGCTCGACGCCGCACTGGACATCGCCGACGACACCGACGGCGCCGTGGATCCCACGCTGGGCGCACTGGTCGACCTGTGGGGCTTCGGTCCCGCCGGGCCTCGTCCCGCCGGCGACCTGCCGACCGACGAGGAGATCGGGGCTGCCCTCGCCGTCTCCGGCTGGAAGGGGCTCCGCCTCAACCGTCCGATGCGCGCGGTGCAACAGGTCGGCGGCCTGAAGCTGGACCTCTCGGGCATTGCCAAGGGCCACGCCGTCGACCGCGTGTCGGACCGACTGACCGAACTGGGCGCTTCGCACCATCTCGTCGAGATCGGCGGCGAACTGCGCGGCCGCGGCGTGAAGCCCGACGGCCAGCCGTGGTGGGTCGAACTGCAGCAGGCCCCCGGCGCACCTGCCCCGCGCACCCTTGTCGCCCTGTTCGATCTCGCCGTCGCCACGTCCGGCGACTGGATCCGCGGCTTCGACCACGGCGGGCGCCGCTATGGCCACACTCTCGACGGCCGCACCGGCCGGCCGGTCGACAACGGGGTCGCCTCGGTGACGGTGCTGGCGGAGACGGCCCTGCGGGCAGACGCCATGGCCACGGCCCTGACCGTGATGGGTCCTGTCGAGGGTCCCGCCTTCGCCGAGGCCCTGAACATCGCAGCCGCCTTCGTGGTGCGCGGCGACGAGGGACTGACCGAGACGCTCACCCCCGCCTTCGCGGCCATGCTGAACGACGCCGCCGCGTGACCTCCGATCCGGTCCGCTGGCTGTGGGCGGCCGCCGCGGTCGCCCTGTGGCTGCTGTCGATCGCCGCCGTCGCCGCCCTGCGCGTGCGCGCCCGCCGGCGCACCGCCGCCCGGGCCGGGGCGCTCTCCGCCGAGGCGGAGGGCGAGGGCGTGCTGGTCGCCTTCGCCAGCCAGACCGGCCTCGCCGAACAGCTGGCCTGGCGGACCGCCGAGGCGCTGGCCGGCGCCGGCGCGCCCGCGCGCGTCGTCGGGCTCGGCGACCTCGACCCGACCACCCTGCGATGCGCCGGCCGGGTGCTGATCGTCGCCTCCACCACCGGCGAGGGGGACGCCCCCGACAGCCCGTCCCGCTTCGTGCGTCGGCACATGGCCGCGCCCGCGGAGCTCGCCGGCCTGCGCTACGCCGTGCTGGCGCTGGGCGACCGATCCTACGCGAAATTCTGCGGCTTCGGCCGGGCGCTGGACGGCTGGCTGCGCCGCTCGGGGGCCGAGCCCCTGTTCGACCGCGTCGAGGTCGACGACGGCGACGCCGGCGCCCTGCGGCACTGGCGACACCAGCTCGCCGCGGCGACCGGCGCCCCGGTGGCCGCCGACTGGACGCCGCCCGCCTACGACCGCTGGCGGCTGGTCGAGCGCGCGCACCTCAATCCGGGCGGCCCCGGGGGCGAAGCGTGGCGGCTGGCCTTCGAGCCGGTGGGACACAGGCCCGACTGGCAGGCGGGCGACATCGCCGAGGTCGGCCTGCCGGCGGTGGAGGGCGCGCCCCCGGCCAGCCGCGAATATTCCGTCGCCTCGGTCGCCGCCGATGGCCGGGTCGAGTTGATCGTCCGCCGGGTGGTCCGCGACGACGGCTCTCCCGGCCTCGCCTCCGGCTGGCTGACGGGTGGATTGCAGCCCGGCGACGAGGTCGACCTGCGCCTGCGCTCGAACCGCAGCTTCCACGGCCCTTCTTCGGATGTCCCGCTGGTCCTGATCGGCGCCGGCACCGGCCTCGCCGGCCTGCGCGGCCACCTGCGTGCGCGGCCGGCGGCCGGCCACGGGGGCGCCTGGCTGCTGTGGGGCGAGCGCAGCCCGGTCCACGACGCATGGCTCGACGACGAACTGCAGGCCGCCCTCGCCGCCGGGCGGCTGACCCGTCTGGACCGCGTCTTCTCGCGCGCGCCCGGCGGCCGCTACGTGCAGGCGCTGGTGGAGGAACACGCCGACGAGCTGCGCTGCTGGGTCGACCGCGGCGCGACCGTGCTGGTCTGCGGCAGCCTCGAGGGCATGTCGGCCGGGGTGCACGCGGCGCTCGAGGCGGCGCTGGGGGCCGAGCGGGTGCTGGAGCTGCTCGAGACGGGGCGGTATCGGCGAGACGTGTACTGAGGCTCACACCTCCGACCAACGCCGCAGCAGGTTGTGGTAGACGGCGGTCAGCTCCAGCACCGACGGATCCTTCGGCCCCTTGTCCAGTGTCACCCGCTGGATGGCCACGTCGAGGCGGAACAGGGTCTCGCGGTCGGCGTCGTCGCGAACCAGGCTCTGCAGCCAGAAGAAGCTGGCCACCCGCGCCCCGCGCGTCACCGGCGTCACCCGGTGCAGGCTCTTGGACGGATAGAGCACCAGGTCCCCGGCCGGCAGCTTGACCGTCTGCGGCCCGTACATCTCCTCGATGACCAGCTCGCCGCCCTCGTAGTCCTCCGGCTCCGACAGGAACAGGGTGCACGAGAGATCGCTGCGGATGCGCGTCGCGCCGCGCTGGCGGATGGCGTTGTCGACGTGGACGCCAAAGTGCTCACCGCCCTCGTAGCGGTTGAACAGCGGCGGGAAGATGGTGTGCGGCAGGGCCGCGGAGACGAACATCGGATGGGCGTTCAGCGCCTGCATCACCAGAGCGCCGACCTCCCTCGCCTCGGGCGAGTCCTCGGGCAGCTGGCGGTTGACCTTGGCCGTCGCCGACTGGTGGCCGGAGGTGACGTTGCCGTCGACCCAGTCGCCGGCGTCCAGCCGGGCGCGCAGGGTGGCGACCTCGTCCTTCGTGAACACCTCGGGAATGTGCAGCAGCATGACCGCCTCCTTGATGCGGTGACGCCCGGGATCCGGCCCTCAGGAAGCCGGATCCCGGGCTCTGCCGGTCGTCGGGCCGGGCGATCAGTAGCGCAGGTTGAGGGTCAGGATGGCCTGCCGTGCGGGGGCGACGTCGGCATGGTGCACCCCGTTGGTGCGCAGGACGTAGTCCTCGTCGCCCGCGTTCTGGACGTTGAGCTGCAGCGAGGCGCTGTCGGTCAGATCGTACGAGGCGAACAGGTCGACCCGGGTCCAGGCCGGCGCATAGATGCGGCTGGCCCCGCCGCCGGCCCCGCCCTGGTTGCCCCCGAAGCTGTCGGAGACGTGGTAGAGACCGCCGCCCAGCGCCATCCGCGGGGCGACGCGATACGTCGTGAACAGGCTGAAGCTGTGCTCCGGCGTATTGGCCAGCGGATCACCGACGTTGACGTTGTTGTAGGCGCCCGCGACCAGCTCCGAGTCCATCCAGGTGTAGCCGCCGAACACCTGCCAGGCGCGGGTGATGGCGCCGGAGACGCCAAGCTCGACGCCGCGCACTTCCGCCTCGCCCGCCTGCTCGAACACACCCGGCGCCGTCTGGATCTGGGCGTTCTCGCGCTTCAGCAGAAAGGCGGCCGCGGACAGCGCCAGCCGGTCGTGGAACAGGTTGGCCTTGGCGCCGATCTCGAAGCTTTCGGTCTCCTCAGGCTCCAGCAGCACGGTCGCGAGATTGCCCGAGCCCATGCCGCCCGTACCGTTCTGGTCGCCGGCGGAGACGGTCGGCGGAGTCGCGGACGTGGCCCACGACGCATAGACGCTGGAGCTTGCGGTCGGCTTCCAGACCAGCCCGACCTGGTAGTTGACGAAGTCCCACTCTCCGGCCGAGGGCGTGTAGACCGGGGCCGCCGGCGTTCCCGTAGCGTTGCGCCCGTCGACCGAGAAGTCGTCGTAGCGGATCCCGAGGTTCAGCAGGAAGCGTTCGCCGAAGGCGACGGAGTCGAGCGCGTAGAGGCCGACGGTGTCGGTGACGCTGCGGCTGATCACGCCGCGCCGGATCGTTCCCGTCCAGGGGTCCCGCGGGTTCGGGTCGTACAGCCGGGTGCAGTCGAGGCCGGTGAGCGGGGCGGGGCAGGCGGAGGCGCCGGTCGTGGTCACGATCCATGATGCGTTGCGGTTGCGCTCCCGCGCGAGCTCCAGCCCGACGTCGTAGCTGTGCGTGACGCCGCCGAGCGCGAGACGGCCCGACAGGTCGGTGACGTTGGCGATCGTCTCTGTCGGGTTCCAGCGCGATTTGATCCCGCGCTTCATCCAGTACTCGCCGCCGATCAGCGCCACCCCGCCGTTGGCGATGTTGCCGCCGTCGCCCGGGTTGGTGACCATGTAGTCGTTCAGCGTTTCCGACCAGCGGCTGACGTTGCGCAGCACCGCGGCCTCGCTGAAGCGGTGACGGAAATCGAAGGTCAGGGTGTCGACCGTATTGGTCAGGTAGTCGCGCGCCTCCAGCCCGTAGAAGCTGTCGTAGGGCACGTCGAGGATGCCGCTGTCGGTGGTGCGCACTCCGATCTTGGTGAACAGCGGGATGCCGTAGTCCGGCATCTGGTCCGAGGTCAGGTGGTAGTAGCTGAAGGTCGCGGAGGTGGGCGTGCCCAGCCCCGCCGCCAGCGACAGGCCGAGGCCCCATTTGTCGTAGTCGACCGCGTCGCGGCCCGGCACATCGCCCGCCGCGCCCATCAGGTTGAGCCGCAGCCCGGCCGTCTCGCCGAGGCTCCAGTTCCGGTCGACCGTGGCGCGCCAGTAGCCGTCGGTCCCCACGCCCGCCGCCATGCGGGTGAAGTCGGTCAGACGCGGCGTCTTGGACGCCAGGTTGATGCTGCCGCCGCCCGAGCCGCGGCCGGAGTAGACCGCGTCAGGCCCCTTCACCACCTCGACCTGCTCGAGGTTGAACACCTCGCGCTGCTGGCCGCCGGAGTCGCGAATGCCGTCGACGAAGACATTGTTGCCCGACGCCTGGCCGCGGATGAACGGTCGGTCGGCCAGCGGCTGCCCGCCCTCTCCGGCCCCGAAGGTGATCCCGGGCGAGGTGCGCAGGATGTCCTGCAGGGAGGTGGCGGCGGTCTGCTCGATGATCTGCTGCGGGATGATGGTCACCGACCGGGGCGTGTCGACCAGCGGCGCGACGAACTCCGGGGATTGCGGCTCCCGCGCCGCCGGCTGCCCGGTCACGCTGACCGTGCCAAGGTGGGTGGCGTCCTGCGGCTCCGTCGAAGCGAGGGGCTCGTCCGCCAGCACCGGCCCGCCGACCAGCATACCGGCGGCGGTCGAGGCGAACAGGAGGGCGCGGAGCGCGTCGGCGCGATCGGTCATGGCGAGGGTCCGGTGAAGGTTCAATGCGAGCGGTTCGCATTATCACCTCTGCCGGTCGCCGCAATCGAAATTGCGACACATTCTCACAAATTCGGCGCCGCCGGCATCAGCCGGCCGCCACCTGCTTCATCGGGACGGCGGTGTCGGCCAGGCGGGCCGGGTCAACAGGCGTTCCCCGCCCGATCATCTGCCGGCCGCCCATGAACTCCGCCGCCGCGTTCACCGCCTCGACGCAGACGATCCTGTCGCCCTTCAGGTGGAAGACCGCGAAGGCGCCGCCCGCCGGATCGCCGCGCACCACCTGCCGGTCCGCACCTTCGGGCAGGCCGGCGATCTGCAGCTTGATGTCGTACTGGTCGGACCAGAACCACGGCACCTCCGGCGTCGGGCCGGGGCGCCCGACGATGGCCGCCGCCGCCTGCTTGGCCTGTTCGAGCGCGTTCGGCACGCTCTCCAGTCGATGGCGGATCCCGCCCAGCGCCGGGATCGGGCGGAAGGTCATGTCGCCGATGGCGTAGATGGCCGGGTCCGAGGTTCGCCCCGTCTCGTCGACCGCCACCCCGTTGTCGCAGGCCAGTCCCGCCGACCGCGCCAGCGCGTCGCACGCCAGGGCCCCGACCCCGACCAGCACCACCTCGGCCTCAACCAGCCCCCCGTCGGCGAGCCGGACGCCGCCATCCTCGAAGCCGGACACCTCGGCGGAGGTCAGGATCTCCACGCCCTCGCGGCGGTGGCGCGCGGTGAAGAAGTCCGACAGCACCGGCGACGCCACCCGGGCCAGCACCCGGTCCATCCGCTCGATGACCACCGCCTCGGCGCCCAGCGCCCGCGCCGACGCGGCCGCCTCCAGGCCGATATAGCCGCCGCCCACCACCGCCAGCGTCTTCCCCGGGCCGAGCGCCGCCTTCAGCCGCTGCGCGTCGGCGAGGGTGCGCAGCTCCAGCAGGTCGCCCCGGTCCGCTCCCGGCAGCGGCAGCTTCCGCGCCGTCGATCCCGTGGCGAGGATCAGGATGTCGTACGACTCGACCGTGCCGTCCGCGAAGGTCGCCGTCCTGGCCGCCGGATCGATCGCGGTCGCCGTCACGCCGGTGCGCAGATCGATGTTCTGCTCGGCGTAGAAGCTTTCGGGCCGCAACAGGACGTCCTCGAGCCCTGCCTCGCCCTTGAGCCAGGCCTTGGACAGCGGCGGCCGCTGGTACGGCGGGGCCGGCTCCTCGCCGGCCAGCACCACCTCCCCCTCGAACCCGTATTGCCTGAGCAGGGCCGCCGCCGCCCCGCCCGCATGTCCCGCCCCGATGATCAGAACCTTCGTCATGTTCGGGAAGTAGGGCGAACCGCGCCCTTCCGCCAAGGGTCGATGCGCGGAGGCGAACGGCGTTGCCGGAGTGCCGCCCGCGTGTCATCTTTCTCCACGGGGGCATTCCGGGGGTTCGGATCATGAAAACGGGGTTTGTCGCGGCGCTGGCCGCGGTGCTGGCGTCGGCCACGACGGCGGCGGCGCAGGATACGTCCGCGCGCGCCACCTACGGGGAGGTGAGGCTGAGGTCCGGCTTCACCCCGGACCCGCATTCGGTGCGGATCACGGCCGGCGGCTCGATCGACGCCTCCCGCATCGGCTCGCCCTGCACCGGCACGATCGCCAATGCGCCGGACTACGAGGTGTCCTACACCGCCGGCTCGCTGCCCCTGTACATCTATGCCCAGGCCGACAGCGACACGACCCTGGTCGTCAACGGGCCGGACGGGCAGTGGTACTGCGACGACGACTCCAACGGCGGCCTCAACCCCCAGGTGACCTTCAACTCGCCCCGGTCCGGGACCTATGACATCTGGGTCGGCAGGTTCGGCGGCGGCACCACCCCGGCGACCCTGTACATCTCCGAACTGGCGGACGATGATTCTGACCGGGATTACGACAACTCCGGCATGCCCGACGCCAGCCTGCGCGCCACCTATGGCGAGGTCAGCCTGCGCAACGGCTTCACCCCCGATCCCCACCGCGTCAGCCTCACCGCCGGCGGCTCGGTCCAGGCGTCGAACGTCTCATCGTCCTGCTCGGGCTCCATCGCCGTCGCCCCTGACTACCAGGTGACCTACACCGCCGGCTCCCGGCCCCTGGTGTTCCGCTCGCGGTCGTCGACGGACACCACCCTGGTGATCAACGGGCCGGACGGGCAGTGGTCCTGCAACGACGACGGCTGGAACAACAACAACGCCGAGATCCGCTTCGACAAGCCGATGTCGGGGGTCTACGACGTCTGGGTCGGCGTCTACGGCGGCGGCACGGCGCGGGCGGACCTGCTCGTCACCGAGATTCCCTGAGCCGCGCCACCCCGCGGAACCGGCGGGGACCCCGCGAATTCCCCTGAGGACGGCCAGCCCGGGCGGCCCGGCCGTCACATGGTGTTTCAGGCGGAGCCGTATCGGTTGGCTCCGCTCCCCGAAGCGGCCAAAGACCCTTCATCGCGACGGGTTTCAGGAGTGAAGGAGCGCGGATGGCGGCCCTTGTGCTGTTCGGCGGCGGCGGCGACCTCGCCATGCGGATGCTGTTGCCCTCGCTGTATTTCCTCGAGCACGACGGCCTGCTGCCCGACGACCTGAAGATCATCGGCGCCGCCCGTTCCGACGAGAGCCGCGACGAATACCTCGCCAAGGTGCGCGCCGCCGTCGAGGGCAAGGCCGAGGCCGACGACGCCTGGTCCGATGCAGCGTGGAGCCGCCTCGCCGACCGCCTCGACTATCTCGCGGTCGACGCCACCGATCCCGACAGTCTGAAGCCCCTGAGGGCGCGGATCGGGGACGGCCCGACCACCTCCTTCCTCGCCGTCTCGCCCTCCCTCTACGGCCGCATCGTCACCGCCCTGAAGGCGGCCGGGTTGGCCGGCGAACAGGACCGGGTGGTGCTGGAGAAGCCGGTCGGGCGCGACCTCGGGACCTTCCGCGAGATCGACGACGCGGTGGCCCACGCCTTCAGCGAGAACCAGGTCTTCCGCATCGACCACTATCTCGGCAAGGAGACGGTCCAGAACCTGATCGCCCTGCGCTTCGGGAACACCGTGTTCGAGCCGCTGTGGAACAACCTTTCGATCGACCACGTCCAGATCACCGTCGGCGAGACGGTCGGCGTCGGCGACCGCTGGCCCTACTACGACGAGTACGGCGCCCTGCGCGACATGCTGCAGAACCACATGTTGCAGCTGCTCTGCCTGGTGGCCATGGAGCCCCCCGCCGACCTCGATCCGGACTCGGTGCGCAACGAGAAGGTCAAGGTGCTGCGCTCGCTACGGCCGATCACGCCCGACGAGGCCGAACGGGTCACCGTGCGCGGCCAGTACGTCGCCGGCGTGGTCGAGGGCGAGGCGGTCCGCGGCTATGACGAGGAGCGCGGCCAGGACTCCGACACGGAGACCTTCGTCGCCATTCGCGCCGACATCGACAACTGGCGCTGGGCGGGCGTGCCCTTCTTCATGCGCACCGGCAAGCGCCTGCCGGAGAAACGCACCGAGATCGTGATCCAGTTCAAGCCGGTCCCGCACTCCATCTTCGACCACGGCGACCGCGGCGAGCTGGCCGCCAACCGCATGGTCATCGAGCTGCAGCCGGAAGAGGACATCTCCCTTTCGGTGATGAACAAGCGGCCGGGCCTCGAACAGCGCATGCAGTTGCAGCCGATCCGCATGTCGCTGTCGTGGGGTCAGAACGACCGCGACGCCCGGCCGCCTCGCCGCCGCATCGCCTACGAGCGCCTGCTGCTCGACGCGCTTGGCGGAGACTCCACCCTGTTCGTCCGTCGTGACGAGGCCGAGCAGGCGTGGAAGTGGGTTGACGAGGTCTCCGACGCCTGGGCGGCAGGCAAGGTCCGCCCGCAGCCGTACCCCGCCGGAACCTGGGGTCCGGAGGCCGCCGCCCTGCTGCTGGACCGCACCGGCCGCGAGTGGAACACCGGCCATGGCTGAGGTCCGCGCCTTCTCCGACGCCGGCGCCTGGGCCGAGGCCTGCGCCAGCCGACTGGCGGACGCCGTGTCGGCCGCGATCGCCGCCGAAGGCGCCGCCTTCCTCGCCGGGGCCGGCGGATCGACGCCCGAGCCGGTCTATCGTCGCCTGGCCGCCGCCCCGCTCGACTGGTCCCGCGTGACCGCGTCTCTCGTCGATGAGCGCTACGTCCCGGAGACGTCGGACAAGTCCAACGCGCGCCTGCTGAAGCAGACCCTGCTGACCGGCCCCGCCGCCGCCGCCCGCTTCGTGCCGCTCTACAGCGAGCAGGTGACCGTCGATCGCGCCGGCCTGCTGGCGGCCCACGCGCTGCGGGCCGTCGGGCGGCCCCTGGACGCGGTCCTTCTCGGCATGGGGGAGGATGGCCATATCTGCTCCATGTTCCCCGACAACCCCGCGCTGAAGCAGCTGCTGGCGCCGAACAATCCGCCCCTCGTTCTCGCCGTGCACAGGAGCCGCTCGACCTCCGCGCCGCAGGAGGACCGGCTGTCGATGAATCTGCCCTGGCTGGTCCAGGCCCGCCGCGTCGTCCTGGCCCTCACCGGCGCGAGGAAGCGCGAGGTGTTCGAGCGCGAGGTCGGCGGCGATCCCTCGGTCTCGCCGGTCGCCGCCCTCGTAGCGGCCCGCGGCGGCGACATCGAGGTGCTGTGGACGGAGGCCGCCCGATGAAGCCGCTCAATCCCGTCGTCGCCGAAGTCACCGCCCGCATCGTCGAGCGCAGCCGCCCGACCCGGGCCGACTACCTGCGCCGCATGGACGCCGCCGGTTCCGACAGGCCCGGCCGGGCAAAGCTCAGCTGCGCCAACTGGGCCCACGCCTTCGCCGGCCAGCCGGTGGTCGACAAGCTGACGGTCATGTCGGGGACCCAGCCCAACGTCGGCATCGTCACCGCCTACAACGACATGCTCTCGGCCCACGTGCCGTTCGAGCGCTTTCCGCCGATCATCCGCGAGGCGGCCCGCGAGATGGGCGCCACCGCCCAGGTCGCCGGAGCCACCCCGGCCATGTGCGACGGCGTCACCCAGGGCCGCCCGGGCATGGAGCTGTCGCTGTTCAGCCGCGACGTCATCGCCATGTCCACCGGCGTGGCCCTGACCCACGACGCCTTTGACGCCGCCGTCTGCCTCGGCGTCTGCGACAAGATCGTGCCGGGCCTGTTCATGGGCTCGCTGGCCTTCGGCCACCTGCCGGTGGTCTTCGCCCCGGCCGGTCCCATGCCCTCGGGCATCCCCAACGCCGAGAAGGCCCGCGTCCGCGCCCTCTACGCCCAGGGCAAGGTCGACCGCCACACCCTGCTGCAGAGCGAGGTCGGCTCCTACCACTCGCCCGGCACCTGCACCTTCTACGGCACCGCCAACTCCAACCAGATGATGATGGAGCTGGCCGGGCTGCACATGCCCTCGACCGCCTTCGTCCATCCCGAGACCGGCCTGCGCGACGCCCTGACCGCCGCCGCCGCGAAGCAGGCGGTGCGGCTCGCACGCGAAGGCCGCGGCCGCATGGCCGACGTCATCGACGAGCGCTCCATCGTCAACATGATCGTCGCCCTGCTGGCCACCGGCGGCTCGACCAACCACGCCATCCACCTGGTGGCCATGGCCCGGGCCGCGGGCGTGCTGATCAACTGGGACGACATGGACCAGCTGTCCTCCGTCACGCCGCTGCTGGCCCGCGTCTATCCGAACGGCTCGGCCGACGTGAACGCCTTCCAGGCCGCCGGCGGCGTCGCCTTTGTCGCCCGCGAGCTGGCCGAGAACGGCCACATCCACGCCGACGTCGAGACCATCATGGGTCGCGGCATCCACCACTATTTCCAGGAGCCCTCGCTGATCGACGGCGAGCTGGTCTGGCGCGACGGGTTGGCGGAAAGCCTCGACACCGACATCCTCCGCCCCGCGTCCGATCCTTTCCAGAAGGACGGCGGTCTGCGGCTGGTGCAGGGCGACATCGGCCGGGCGGTGATCAAGGTCTCGGCGGTCAAGCCCGAACACCGGATCATCGAGGCCCCCGCCGCGGTGTTCGAGACCCAGGAGGAGGCCCTGCAGGCCTTCAAGGACGGCAAGCTTGATCGCGACGTGGTCGTGGTGCTGCGCTTCCAGGGCCCGAAAGCCAACGGCATGCCCGAGCTGCACAGCCTGTCGCCGGCGCTCGGCGTGCTGCAGGATCGCGGCTTCAAGGTCGCCTTCGTCACCGACGGTCGCATGTCGGGCGCCTCGGGCAAGACCCCGGCCGCCATTCACGTCAGCCCCGAGGCGCTGGCCGGCGGGCCGCTGGCCCACGTGTGCGACGGCGACCTGATCCGCCTCGATGCCGAGGCCGGGGTGCTGACCACCGTCGGCGTCGGCGACCTGCGCGCCCGGCCAGCGGCCCGGCGCAGCGAGGCCCACGCCGCGGGCTCCGCCTGGGGCTTCGGCCGGGAGCTCTTCGGCGCGTTCCGTCAGGTGGTGAGCACGGCCGAGGAAGGCGCCTCGGTCTGCTTCACCGGCCCGCCGGCCCCGAACGGCCATGCCGACGGTCCGCCGGATCCGAACGTCGTCGACAGGGCGGTGGACGCCTGATGCAGAGGGAAACGCAGTGACCGTGGCCTGGGACAAGACCCTTCTGGTCGGCGATGTGGGCGGCACCAACGCCCGCTTCGCCATCGCCCACATGATCGAGGGCAAGCCGGTGCTCGAGCACCACGAGAGCTTCAAGGGCGCCGACCATCCGACCTTCCTCGGCGCGGTTCAGGCGTTCATCGACGGCTGCGAGGTCAAACCCAGCGCCGGCGTCATCGCTGTGGCGGGTCCCGTCACCGACGGTGAGATCGACCTGACCAATTCCCACTGGCGGCTGTCCGAGGCGCAGCTCGAGACGCTCGGCCTCAGGCCGGCCCGGCTGATCAACGATTTCGAGGCCCTGGCCTGGGGCGCGCCGATCGTGCCCGCGGACGAACTGGCCTCGCTCGGCGGTCCCGACGCGGGCGACCCCGACAGCGCCATCGCCGTGCTCGGACCGGGCACCGGCTTCGGCGTCTCCGCCCTGATCCGCGACGGCCGCGGCCGCGAGATGGCCATGCCGTCCGAGGGCGGCCACGCCTGCTTCGCCCCCGGCGATCCGATCGAGGACGAGATCCTGCGCATCCTGCGTCGCCGCTACGACCGGGTATCCATCGAACGGCTGATCTGCGGGCCCGGCCTGCTCAACATGCACCGGGCCCTGGCCGAGATCGACGGGCGGGAGACCCACATCGACGACCCGGCCGAGATCACCGCCCAGGCGCTGGAGGATCCGCGCAGCCCCTGCGGCGCCACCCTCGCCCGCTTCTGCGCCATCCTCGGCGCCGTGGCCGGGGACATCGCCCTGACCACCGGCGCCCGCGGCGGCGTCTACATCGCCGGCGGCATCGCCCCGCGCATCCTGCCCTTCCTGCAGGCCAGCCCGTTCCGCGAGCGCTTCGAACGCAAGGGGCGGTTCACCGACTACATGAAGGCCATCCCGACCCGGGTCATCCTGCACAAACACGCGGCCCTGCTGGGCGCGGCCCGCGTGGCCTTCGCCGACGCCGGCTGACGAACTGTCGGCCGCCTCACATTTTTATCACGGCGGCGTGAACCTTCCGGGAAGCGTGGCGTTTCAGCAGTCCCAATCCATCGGAGGGACTGTTCCCAATGCGCAAGTTCATCATCGCCGCCGCCGCCACCTTCGCCGTCGCCGGTCTCGCCGCCTGCGGCGAGAGCGCCGCCGACCGTCAGGCCGAGCAGCAGGCCGACGCCCTCGAGGCGCAGGCCGCCGCCACGCCGAACGAGGCCGAGGAAACCCGCCTCAACGAGAAGGCGGACATGATCGAGCAGCAGGCCGGCAACGCCGACGGCGGCCTGACCACCGAGAACACCCCGAACACCTCGCCCAGCACGGCGAACCCGGGCCAGTAAGGACCGTCGTTCGGATCAGGCCCCCGTCGCTCGCGGCGGGGGCCTTTTTCATGCGCGAGGGCTGCTCAGTCGACGCAGATCGCCGGCTCGGCCCGGCCGTTCTCGATGCTGGCGTAGCAGCCGAAGCGGCTGCTGTCGGCCTGGCAACGTCCGACCGCCGCCGCGCCCGCGGTCGGGAACGGCGCCGCTTCGATCCGGCAGTCGCCCAGGCAGTCGTCGCCATCGGTGCAGCGCTTGCCGGCGTCCGCGTAGCTGACGACGCATTGCAGCGTCTGCATCCGCCCCTGCGGCGTCATACGTCCGCCGCGCGCCTCGCAGTCCGACGCCTCGGTCCGTTCCGGCACCCGCACCGCCGGCGGCACGTCGGTGGTGTCGACGTCGCGCACCACCGGCGGATCCTGGTCGCTCTCGGCGAGCGTCGCCGGCATCGGCTGGCAGGCGACCGCCAGCGCGGCGGCGAAGACGATCAGCAACCTCTTCATCCGACCATCCCCTTCTCGAACCCGGTCCAGACGTCGTCGTAGTCCAGCTGCATGGTCGGACTGCTCTGGGCCCATTCCGTGGTGCGGATCGGCATCCGGCTTTCGAACATGAAGGCCAGGGTGTTCTCGATTTTCACGGGCTTCAGGTCGGCCTTCACCGCCTTTTCGTAGCTGGCCTGGTCCGGGCCGTGGCCGCTCATGCAGTTGTGCAGGCTGGCGCCGCCGGGGGCGAAACCGCCCTCCTTGGCGTCGTACTCGCCGAACACCAGCCCCATGAACTCGCTCATCACGTTGCGGTGGAACCACGGCGGCCGGAAGGTGTCCTCGGCCACCATCCAGCGCGGCGGGAAGATCACGAAGTCGCAGTTGGCCGTCCACGCAGTGTCCGACGGCGAGGTCAGCACCGTGAAGATCGACGGGTCCGGATGGTCGTAGCTGACCGTGCCGATCGTGTTGAACGTCGCCGTGTCATACCTGTAGGGCGCGAGGTTGCCGTGCCAGCCGACCACGTCCAGCGGGCTGTGCGCGAAGGTCGTGCTCCACAGCCGGCCGCCGAACTTCTGCACGCACTCGGTCGGGCGATCCACGTCCTCGAACCAGGCGGCCGAGGTCTCGAAGTCGCGGGGATTGGCCAAGCCATTGGCCCCGATCGGCCCCAGGTCCGGGATGCGGAAGATGGCCCCGTAGTTCTCGCAGACGTAGCCGCGGATCTCGCCCTCGCACTCCACCCGGAAGCGCACTCCACGCGGGATGACCACGATCTCGCCCGGACGGGCGTCGAGGCGTCCCATCTCCGTGACGAACACCTGTTGTCCCGCCTGCGGGACGATCAGCAGCTCGCCGTCGGCGCAGTAGAACACCCGGTCGATCATCGACCGGTTTGCCGCGTACAGGTGGATGCCGATCCCCGCCGCAGCGTCCGGATCGCCGTTGCCGCCGTAGGTCACCAGCCCTTCGACCCAGTCGGTGGGCGCGGTCGGCATGGGCAGGGGGTCCCAGCGCATACGGTTGGGCGACGGCGGGGCGTCCGTGAACGGCCCGGAGCGCACCTTGCCCTGCGCGAAGGGCTTGTACGCCGGGTGCTGCGCCGACGGCCGCAGCCGGTACAGCCAGCTGCGCCGGTTCTCGCTGCGCGGGGCCGTGAACGCCGTTCCCGACAGCTGCTCGGCGTAGAGGCCGAGCCTGTGCCGCTGCGGCGAGTTCCGCCCCTCCGGCAGCGCCCCCTCCACCGCTTCGGTCGAGAAGTGATTGCCGAACCCCGGCATCCAGGCAGGCGCGTTGGCTCGCGTCGTCATGTGCGTTTGTCTCCCGTCCGGGAGATTTAGCCCCCGGGGGATGACCCCGCCACCCCCGGAAAACACCTTAGCTGTTGCGGGCGGCTCACCTCCCCGTCGGCGAAGGCCGATGGGGAGGACAGATCGCGAAGCGATCAGGAGGGGGCGGCGCAGACGGAAAGATCAGACGGCGCCTCCAACGGCCGCCGCCGGCGCCGCCCCCTCCTGGTCGCCGCTGACGCGTCGACCTGTCCTCCCCGTTCGCCTGCGCGAGCGGGGAGGTGACCGCACAGCCCTCAGAATCCCTGGCTTCGCGCCAGCCGCTCCTGATGGAACCCCGCATCCCCCAGCAGTTCGTTCAGCACCCGCACCCGCTTCATGAACAGGCCGACGTCGAACTCGTCGGTCATGCCGACGCCGCCGTGCATCTGCACCGCCTCCTGCACCGCCAGCTCGGCCACCCGGCCCGCCTTGGCCTTGGCCACGGACACGGCCAGCGCCGCGTCCTCGCGCCCGGCGTCGAGCGCCTGCAGCGCCCCCAGCACGGCGGCCCTGGCGATCTCCAGCTCGGTGAACAGGTGGGCGGCCCGGTGCTGCAGGGCCTGGAACTCGCCGATGAATCTCCCGAACTGCTGGCGGGTGCGGAGGTAGTCGAGGGTGATCCGGAAGGCCTCGTCGCCGGCCCCGGTCAGCGACGCCGCCGCGCAGGCCCGGCCCAGGTTCAGCGCCCCTTCCAGCCGCGCTTCGCCGTCCTGAAGCGACCCGATCACGGCGTCGGCGTCGACCTCCACATCGGTAAGGGTCACCCGCGCCGCATTGTGCGCATCGACCATCAACGTGCGCTCGACCCCGACGCCCGCCGTCTTCGGATCGACCAGAAAAAGGCCGAGCCCCTCTTCGGTCCGCGCCGCGACGATCAGGGCGTCGGCGACATGGCCGTCCAGCACCATGGCCTTGGCCCCGTTCAGCCGGAAGCCGTTGCCCGAGCGCGACGCCGTCGCCGCGATCCGCACCGGCGCGTGCTTGGCCCCCTCGTCGACGGCCAGCGAGACGATGGCCTCTCCCGCCGCGATGCGCGGCAGCCAGGCCGCCTGCTGCGCCTCCGAGCCGCCCTCCAGCACCGTCGCCGCCAGCACCGCCGAGCCCATGAAGGGCGACGGCGTCAGTGTCCGCCCCAGCGCCTCGGCCACCACGCCCGCCTCGACCGCGCCAAGGCCGGAACCGCCGTGTTCCTCGGGGATGACCACCCCCGCGAAGCCCATCTCCCCGAACGCCCGCCACAGCTGGCGCGACACGCCCTCGGGGTCGCGGCTGTCGCGCAGCTTGCGCAGATGCGAGATCGGCGCCTGCTCGGCCAGGAAGCCGTCCGCGGCCCCCTTCAGCATCGTCTGCTCTTCGGTCAGGATCAG